>DASWCA010000592.1:0-5981 GCA_036390355.1 Acidobacteriaceae bacterium | reverse complement strand
AGGCCAGCGAGTGGGTGGATGCTGTGAGCCGGCGCGGATTCCTGAAGGTGATGGGCGCGTCGCTGGCGCTGGCCGGGCTCGCGGGGTGCACGAAGCAGCCGGACGAGCCCATCTTCGCGTATGTGAAGGCGCCCGAGGATTTGATTCTCGGCAAGCCGATGTACTTTGCGACGGCGTTTCCGTTCCCGACTGGTGCGATTCCGGTGCTGGTGAAGTCGGATGCGTTCCGGCCAATCAAGGTGGACGGCAATCCGGACCACCCGATGTCGAAGGGCAAGTCGGACTCGTTCACGCAGGCAACGCTGCTTGATCTTTATGATCCGGACCGATCGAAGGAGGTGCGCTATCGCGGACAGCCGAGTGAATATGCGGACTTCCAGGAAGCATTCACGAATGCGGTGAAGAAGAGCGCGGGAGGCCAGGGCGTTTACTTCCTCAGCGAGACGATCACGTCTCCAACGCTGGCTTCGCAGTGGAAGCAGGTGCAGGCGAAGTATCCGGCGGCGAAGCTGGTGCAGTGGGAGCCGGTGAATCGCGATTCGGCGATGGCGGCTTCGAAGGCGGCGCTGGGAAGCTACTCCGACGCGCAGTACAAGCTCGAAAATGCGGATGTGATTCTGTCGCTCGACGCGGATTTCCTGGGCGGGATTGCGCATCCGGGATTCCTGCCGATGGCGGCGGCTTACTCCGCGCGGCATCGCTACGAAGAAGGCGCGACGATGAACCGGATGTACGTCGTCGAGACCATGCCGACGGTGACCGGGTACAAAGCGGAGCATCGGCTGGGGCTGCAGCCGAGCGAGCTTGAGAAATTCGCTACGGCGCTGGCAAGCGGTTCGGCGACGGGGATTACGAATCCCGATCAGCAGAAGTTCTTCGCTACGCTGATGAAGGATCTGAAGGCGAACGACGGCAAGTGCGTCGTGATTCCGGGCGAGCAGGCATCGCCGGCCGTGCACGCCGCGGCGCATCAATTGAATGCGCAACTTGGCGCGGTTGGCAAGACGGTGGTCTACACCGAAACGGTGAATCCGCTGCCGTCGGAGCAGGGCGCCGATCTGAAGTCGCTGGTTGCGGACATGCACGCGGGCAAGGTCGAGTGGCTGGTGATGCTGGGCGTGAACCCGATGTACTCCGCGCCGGCGGACCTCGAGTTTGCGGCTGCCTTCGAGAAGGTGCCGAACACGGTGCATGTCGGATCGCATGTGGACGAGACCGGTTCGGTTTCCGTGTGGCACGTCAACAACGCGCATTACCTTGAGAGCTGGTCGGATGCGCGCGCGTATGACGGGACGATCTCGATCATTCAGCCGATGATTGCGCCACTCTACGGCGGCCACAGCGCACACGATGTTTTGCAGTCGCTGCTGGACAATCCGCAGGCGTCGGCTTACGACGCAGTGCAGGCCAATGCGAAGACTTATATTAAGGGCGACTTTGTGGCGGGATGGCGCAAGGCTCTGCACGATGGATGGGTGGACGGCACGGCATTTACGCCGAAAGCTTCTGCGGTTTCGGTGGTTGCGGCCGCGGCTGCTGCTGCGGGGGCTACTGCTTCAGGGCCTGCTCCGGCGGCAACGCAGACGCCTGCCGGCTCGTATGAAATTTCGTTCAAGTCCGATCCTTCGCTCTACGATGGGCGGTTCGCGAATGTGGGCTGGCTGCAGGAGTTGCCGAAGCAGATCACGAACCTGAGCTGGGACAACGCGGCGCTGATGAGTCTGGGCACGATGGAAAGCCTGGGCCTGGAACAGAGCAGCGCGGTGGAGATCAACGCGAATGGCCGCAAGGTGATTGCTCCGGCGCTGATGGTTCCCGGGCATCCCGATGGCGCGGTGACGGTGCATCTCGGATTCGGGCGTCGAGAAGGCCGAGTGGCAGGCGGAGTCGGGTTCAACGCGTATCTGTTGCGAACTTCGGATTCGCCGCACGTGGCCATCGGCAAGCTGACCAAGACGGACGACGTCTACGACATCTGCGTGACCAAGGTTAACTCGATTGAGCATCGCGGGAGCTTCGCGCAGCAGGACCTCAACGACAAGAAGTACGACACCGAAGGCACGTACTCGCTGCCTGGCCACGAAGCGATGGAGCGCGCGATCATTCGCTACGCCACGCTCGAAGAGGTGAAGAAGAACCCCGGCTTCGCGCACGAGAACGAAGGCGATGTGAAGGGCGCGCTGATCAATAAGGTCGGCTATGGTCCCGAAGGCGAGGCTCCGGGCAAGGATGAGAGCTTCTTCCCGGATGCGTGGCGCTATGACCACAAGGACGTGTCGTCCGGGAAGCTGCAGAACAAGTGGGGCATGGCGATCGACCTGAACTCCTGCATCGGCTGCAATGCCTGCATTGTGAGCTGCTATGCGGAGAACAATATTCCGGTGGTCGGCCGCGAGCAGGTAAAGATCGGCCGCAACATGCAGTGGCTGCGCATCGACACCTATTTTGAAGGCGATCTGCATGCGCCGCGCGCTCACTTCCAGCCGATGGCCTGCCAGCACTGCGAGAACGCCGGATGCGAGCAGGTATGCCCGGTGGGTGCGACGGTACACACGCCGGAAGGCCTGAACACGATGGTCTATAACCGCTGCGTGGGCACGCGCTACTGCCAGAACAACTGCGTGTACAAGGTGCGGAAATTCAACTTCCTGCTGTACTCGGACTACGACACCGAGAGCCTGAAGTTCAGTCGCAATCCCGACGTCACGGTGCGTTCGCGCGGCGTGATGGAGAAGTGCACCTACTGCGTCCAGCGCATCGAAGCGGCGAAGATCGACGCCGACAAGGAGAATCGCGAGATTCGCGACGGCGACATTGTCACCGCGTGCCAGCAGGCCTGCCCGACCGACGCGATCGTCTTCGGCAACACGAACGATCCCGCCAGCAAGGTAGCAAAGCGCAAGGCGAAAGAACGCGACTACCAGGTGCTGGCCGATCTGAACTACCGGCCGCGCACAACATATACAGCCGGCGTCATCAACCCAAATCCGGAGCTTGCATAGTATGGCGACGAAGACACCCATCGAGGACCCGAACATCGATCCGGTGCTGGATCCGATGATCGACCCGCGCACCGGCGAGTACGCGGTGATCGCGCCGGGCCATAACTTCAAGTCGGTGACGCAGAAGATCGCAGGCATCGTACTGACGTCGCACACGCCGCTCGGCTGGTTCGGCGGCCTGATGGTTGCGGGCGGCGTCGCAACTCTTCTGGTGATCGCGCTTACGTGGCTGTTCCTGAAGGGCGTCGGAATCTGGGGCGTAACGATTCCCGGCGCGTGGGGATTTGCGATCATCAACTTCGTGTGGTGGATCGGTATCGGCCACGCGGGCACGCTGATTTCGGCGATTCTGCTGTTGTTCAAGCAGTCGTGGCGCAACTCGATCAACCGCTTCGCCGAGGCGATGACCATCTTCGCGGTGGTCTGCGCGGCCATCTTCCCGGCGATCCACGTGGGCCGTCCGTGGGTGGCGTACTGGCTGTTCCCGTACCCGAACACGATGAACGTGTGGCCGCAGTTCCGCAGCCCGCTGGCGTGGGACGTCTTCGCGGTTTCGACGTACGCGACGATTTCGGTGGTGTTCTGGTACATCGGCATGATCCCGGATTTCGGCACGCTGCGCGATCGCGCGAAGATGCCGGCTGCAAAATATGCCTACGGCATGCTGTCGCTGGGCTGGCGCGGATCGACGCGGCACTGGGTCCGGTATGAGACGGCATCGCTGCTATTGGCGGGCCTTTCAACGCCTCTGGTGCTCTCCGTACACACGGTCATCAGCTTCGACTTTGCTGTGGCGGCGATGGCGGGATGGCATACGACCATCTTCCCGCCCTACTTCGTTGCGGGCGCTATCTATTCGGGATTTGCGATGGTCATCACGCTGGCCGTGCCGATCCGCAAGTTCTATCACCTCGAAGATCTGGTGACGCTGCGCCATCTCGACAACATGGCGAAGGTGATGCTCGGGACGGGATTGATCGTCGGATACGGATACGGCATGGAAGTCTTTATGTCGTGGTACGCGGCCAGCCACTGGGAATTCTTCATGATGTGGAACCGCATGTTCGGGCCGATGGGCTGGGCTTACTGGATTCTGATCCTGACCAACCTGGCGATTCCGCTGACGACGCTGTGGTCGCGCAAGCTGCGCGTGAATGCGCTGTTCCTGTTCCTGCTGTCGTTCGTCATCAACACGGGAATGTGGTTTGAGCGGTTCGTCATCGTCGTCACCAGCCTGTATCGCGACTACCTGCCGTCGAGCTGGGGCACGTATCGCGCGACCAAGTGGGACTACATGACGTTTGTCGGCACGTGGGGATTGTTCACGTTCCTGTTCCTGCTGTTCGTGCGCTTCCTGCCCATGATTCCGATGTCGGAGATACGGATGATGTTGCCGCAGACGAAGATCCGTCCGCCGGGCGGAGTCGATGCGGAGACTGTTGTAGAGGAGACGCTCTGATGCCGCCGCGCGAGGGAATTTACGGACTACTTGCGGAGTTCAACACGCCACGCGAACTTGTGATCGCGACCGAGCAGGCGCACCAGTCCGGCTATCGCCGCATGGAGTGCTACACGCCCTACCCAGTGGAGGAAGCGGCGGTTGCGCTGCGCTTCCACAAGAACCGCGTGCCGCTGGTCTGCCTGCTGGGTGGGCTGATGGGCGTGACCACGGCGTTCCTGATGGAGACATGGATTGCGGTGTGGTCGTATCCGCTGAATATCGCGGGCAGGCCGCTGTTCTCGTGGCCCGCATTCATCATTCCGGCGTATGAGTGGACGATTCTTTTCTCCGGACTGTCGGCGGCCTTCGGCATGATCGCGTTGAACGGAATGCCGCAGCTTTACCATCCGCTCTTCAATGCGCCGAACTTCCGTGATGGCGCGACCACGGACAAATTCTTCCTGTGCCTCGAAGCTACGGACCCTAGATTTTCGATTGTGGACACGCGCGCGTTTCTCGAACAGTTCTCGCCGGTTTCGGTGGTGGAGGTGGACCTGTGAGAGAGGTTCGAGGTTCAAGGTTCGAGGTTCGAGGGAATGCCACTGTGAGACGAGTGGTTGCGATTGGTGCGATGGCGTCTGCGCTGATGCTTGCCGGATGCCGGCAGGATATGCACGATCAGCCGAAGTTCGTCCCGCAGCGTGGCACCGACTTTTATGCGGATGGACGCTCGGCGCGGCCGCAGGTGGAGAACACCGTTGCGCGCGGACAGCTCCACGAAGATGCGTATTTTTACACCGGAATGCAGGGCGCCAAGGAAGGCGATGCGATGCCCTTCCCGGTGACAATGGAGGTACTGGAGCGCGGACAGGAGCGCTACAACATCTACTGCACGCCGTGCCACTCGCGCGTCGGCAATGGGGCGGGAATGATCGTCCAGCGCGGCTATCGTCCCGCCGGCAACTTCCACACGCAGCGATTGATGACGGCGCCGCTGGGACACTTCTTCAGCGTCATGACGCACGGCTACGGCGCGATGCCGGACTACGCGGCGCAAGTCTCTCCGCAGGATCGCTGGGCGATCGTCGCGTACATCAAGGCGCTGCAGCTCAGCCAGAATGCGAAGCCGGGCGATGCGGCGGCGGGCGCGCAGGTCGAGTCGCTGCCGAATATCGCAGAGCGCGAAGGCCTGCCCACGAACTTCGGATCAGACTGGGGGCTGCCGCGGACCGCGGTCTACGGCACGCCGAACAACCAGGACAACGGAATTCCCGCGGCAGTCAATCCTAACGGCAAGGGGCCGGCCGCGCAGCCTGCGCCTGGCGCACCAATAGCACCAAACAAGCAATAGAAATGATTACGATTTATCAAGGCCGGTAACGAATGTCATCTGCACACGAACATCACGGGGAACAAGGCACACACGCTCACCACGAGCCGCGGGCGTTGCCGGCGTCCATTGCCGCGCCATCGGTGCTGGTGGCGTGGAGGACGCGCGCTTTGATCGTCGCGGCGGTCTTCGCCATTCTGACTTTCGC
>DASWCA010000591.1:0-4568 GCA_036390355.1 Acidobacteriaceae bacterium | reverse complement strand
CCGAAGTCAACGGACCCACCGCGCTGATCACGAGCTACCGTGCCAAGCCTGAATCGCGGGCGAAGTTTCGCAGCGTTATGCAGACCGAAGGCGTTGCCCAGTTCGAGAAGTGGAAGAAGGCCGGCGTCTTCGCGAGTTATCTGGCGCTGTTTACCACGTATGCGGGCGACAACGTGCCGGACATGTTCTTAGTGGTCAGGTTCAACCACTTCAGCGATCTCGCACGGTGGCAGAAGATTGAGGAGAACTATCCCGGTGGGTTGCCGGCGGATGCACAACTGATCGCGTCGCCGAATACATCCGCCACGACCGATATCGTCAAGGAGAGTTCCGTCGCCGCGCCTACGAGGGACTCGCAGTTCTTCGTGCTTGAGTACGACGTGCTGGTCGACATGCCGAAGTACACCAGCTATGTGCTGGGCTATGCAGTGCCGCAGTTTGATGAGTGGGAGAAAGCCGGGGTGCTTTCGTCCTATGCCTCGTACGTGAACCAGAATCCTGCGGGGGCTCCGTGGTCGAGCTTTATCGTGCTGGAGTATAAGGATCTGCCCTCGCTTGCGGCGAGAGAGGTGGTCAAGAACAAGGCCCGTGCGGAATTGGGGGCGTCCAATCCGACCTGGAAGAAGTGGAGCGAAGACAAAACGGCAATGCGCACGGAGAAGGCGGCGATTCCGGTGCGAGCGCTGAATCAGCCGTGAGGCTATCTCAATTTTTCGAGTTCTTTCCTGGCCTTGGCTGGCTCTAGGGCGATGTAGCCGTTCTCGGCGGCAAGTGACTTCAGCAGTTCCTGACCCTCCTTCGATAGCGCCAGGCGCATATACTCGCGCATCCAAGGCTCGAGCGGCTCGCCCGGCGCGGCGTTGAAGTAGACGCGAATCGATCCGGTGAGCGGATAGACGTCGCCGACCGTGGCGTGCGAATAGTGAGAGTTCTCGTCCTCAGCCATGGGCAGAAGCTTCGCCTGGCTGCCCAGATCGTACTGACGATCCCATCCGGAATCCGGTGGCCAGAAGCCGATGATTCCAATTCCAAACGGGTCCTCCGCGATGGCCGTCATTACGTCAGTGGAGGCGTCGACCCACTCGACACGTGAGGACCAGGGACGGCCGCCGAGCCTGGTGCCATCGATAAAGAGAAATGCCGAGTCACGCTTCGCCGGCAGGTAAACGTGGATCTCGCGCTTGCTCCATTCGCCTTTGACACCCAGTTGGCTCCAGTGAGTGATATCGCCGCCGGGCGCGCCAGTGGTGAAGATACGGGCTGCGAGCGCGACTGTGATTTTCGGCAACGGATTCTTCGCGTTGATCCACACGGCTGATGGCACTTTGCCGGGCGGGAAGATGTCGGGATCAGGAGACTGATCGTAGCCAACCAGGAAACTCTGCGGTTCGTATCCATGCAGCGCCTTGAAGCCGTCGAGGTCCTGGCGGATTCCGTCACGCCCCATCGGCGTGAATGCGGAGATGTTGCTGGTGAGGGCTGCGATTGCCGGCTCCGAGCCAAGCGGATTCAGATGAATTCTGATGTTGGAATGAGTCTTCGTGAAGAGATCGTCGAGCGCTTCGAAGTAGGGCCCGACGAGATCATTGGCGAGCACGTAGATGGTCTTGTCAGGGAGAAGATAAGGTGCGTCGGCGGCGGGAGACGGCACCGCGTGCGGGACATAATGCGGCAGTTGGTCCTCTGGCTCTTGCGCCGTGGCCGCTAGGGTTGCTACGCAAATAGCGATGGCGAGCAGGTTCAATCGCATCGAGAGGAGGTCACTCATTGGTCGAGCCTCGCGCGTTCTTCTGCGAGTTCACCGGCGTTGAGTGGGATGTAGCCTGCAGTTTCACCAGCGATCGCACGTTGGCCTTCATCGGACAACACCATCCGTATGTACTCCTTAGCGAAGGTATCGATGGGCGTGCCCTTGCCGATGCGAAGGTAGATGTAGACGAAGCGGTCGAGGGGATAACGGCCCGCTGCAATATCCGCGGCGCTGCCCCGGGATGGCGAACCCGTATCGTTCCGCAACGCGACAAGCTTCACGCCGTCGAGCGAACCGTTGAGTGCTGCGATGCCGATCGCGGCCGGGTCTTCCTTCACGCGCTGGATGACATCGGAGTAACGCGCCGCCCCCACATATCTGTGGTTCATATTTAAGCCGCTCATCTTATCTGTGCTGAGGAACTCGCCGGCCTGAGGATCTTCGGAGTCCATGTAGTCGCTAGCCAGGGGGCCGATCGGATGAACCTCGCGATCCGCAAGCACTCCAGCGACGCTAGCTTGTCCCCATGTTGCAATGTCGCCGACTGGACCGCCTACGGCAAACATCCTCGTGAGCTGAGTCATGCTGAGGTTGGAAATGGGGTTGCTGGAGTTCACGATCACGCCCAACATGGGTAGACCGTTGCCGGGTGACACGGATGCGTGGGCAATACGGAGGCCAATTGGCTCCGCTGCGATCTTCAAGTTATCGCCGAGACCGATACGCGTGTACTCGGAGGCGAGCGGCGCAAATGCCGTACGGTCAAAGGTCAAGGCCGCCATTGCCGAGTAGTTGTCGCCCTCGAGAACCTTGAACCTCACGGCTGGATGGGTAGCGATGAAGAGCGTGTTCAAAGCTCGAACGACTCCGGCCAGCTTAGACGATGTAACAATTTGGATCGAGCCATCGGGAAGGACATATGCTGCATGCTCCCGTGGTTCAACCTGTGCCGGCGTGTATGTTCCGGGACCAGGAGCCTGGCCTCTCGCCAGCACAGCGGGCACTGCCGCAAGCAGCGCTAAGGTGAGCACTCTTCGCCAGCGTGGCACGGTTACCAGGTTCCGGTCGACTAGAGTCTCCATAGACGGCGCGCCAATTCGTCATGCAATTAGAAGATCAGTTTGAGAGCGAACTGGAGTTGACGTCCAAAGGTTGATGTTCCCGTAATGAGGCCCGCGGTACTCGACTGCACTCCGCTGACGTTGAAGATCTGAAGCGCGGCCGCTGCAGGATTGGCAAAGTTGCCGTGGTTTGAGGCGTTGAAGGCCTGCACCTGGAACTGTGCACGAACCCGTTCGGTGATTGGTTGATCCCTCATCAGGCCGGTCGTCCAAAAGAAGAGTCCGGGGCCATCCAGCGTGTTCCGGCGGCTGGTACCCAGGCGTGGGCCATTCAAGCCGCTGCCATAGGTATAGGTTGTCGGGGGTGCGAAACAGCTCATGTCGATGTAGTTGATGTTGTGCTTGTTGGTGCAGGGACGGTTGTTCACGAGACGATCCGGAAAGGCGAACGGCTGCGAGCCCAGCAGTCCCAAGGGATCGCCTCCCATGATCGGCGTCATGGGAATGCCGCTGCGGATGTTGATGATGTTGTTAAAGGTCCAATGACGGAGCATCGCCGTGTAGAGTCCGCCACGCTTGATATCCGGGAATGGCGCCACGGCATTTGCCGAGAAGACATTGCGCAGATCGAAATCCGAGTCGGCTCGATCCAGCCGGAGGTCGAACGCAGGCAGGCCGGATATGGAGTTGCTGAAGCTCGCGCCGGAGACGGCTGACGAACTGTCGTCGATGGAGTGGCTCCAGGTGTAGGCGATTTTTCCGGTGACTCCCTTGGGCGCGGAGTAACTCAGGGAAGTCTGCAGGGAGTTGTAGACGGAACTGCCACCGAAGAAGGAGTCCGATTCGGTGCCGACGGCGGGATTCAGGATCATGGCTGCGCGCGCAGCGGCGCTGATCTTGGTTGTGTCGAGGGTAGGCCAGTAATAATTGCCTGCGGGATCCTGGCCAATGTATGGCACATTGTTGATGTCGTTGGTGGCGAAGATCTGGTGGACGCCATGCGAGGTGATGTAGCCGATCTGCAGCACCGTATTGTGCGTAAGCTGCTGCTGCAGATTGACGTTGCTTTGAATTACATAACTACGTGGAGCGACCGGGGGGGTATAGATGACCCGGAGTAGTGGGGTGGTCTTGTAGAACGGAGAAATTGGGAACAGGCCGGTTCCAGTGGTGGATGCGTAGGTGACGCGGCCTTCCTGGTAAGAAGGCGCACTGGATATCACTTGAATCTGGAACTGGTAGTTCAGTGGCAGGACGTCATAAAGACCAGAGGAGGCGCTGAAGATCGTTTTTCCATTGTGATACGGGTCCCAGGCGATGCCGATTCGCGGCTCGAAGTTCTTGGTCGTGGGGTTGTTGGTGAAGAAGGAATGGACTGAGACTGCGGCGGGCGAGATGGTAGTCGGGAGTGTTCCCAGCCTGCGCGCGGTCTCGGTTGTGTCGGTCGCCATCTCATAGCGCAGGCCGATGTTGACGGTGAGATTGTTCTTTGCCTTCCAACTGTCCTGGACGTAACCGGCGATAATCCACTGTCGAAGATCGTGCGGAATGACTGGCGTGCTGGGAGTGCCGCCTTCGAAGAACGACGGAACATTGGTCAAGAAATTATTGATCGATCCAAAGTTCCATTCGCCATTGGGAAGCACGCCGCCAAGTGTGTTGTTCTGGTCCTGCTCCAGTGAGCCGCCAAATGTGATGGTGTGCTTGCCTACGACGTAGCTGGCATCGTCATAGAGTTGGTAGGAGTTGTAGTGGTA
>DASWCA010000590.1:0-1880 GCA_036390355.1 Acidobacteriaceae bacterium | reverse complement strand
GCTCGCATCGGGCAAATCCAGGTATCACCCAAGAGTCCCGCCCTCTCACCCTATGGTGGTATCTGCCAACCATCCCCAACCTGCGTTATCATCCATAGCATGAAGTTCCTCTCCAATCGCCGCATCTTCGACGACAAATCCGAGGATGTCCACGCCCACGACACCAAAGTCCTCCCCTTCCCCGAGGACGAGGACGAGCAGGAAGATTCGACCCTCATCAAGACCGTCGGCTGGATCTCCGCCGGTCTCGGCGCCGTAGCTCTGGGCCTGTTCATTGGCCGCGAACTCCGCCAGCGCTACAAGTTCAACCGCCGCACCCCCTACGACGTCTACGCCCACGCAGGCGACGAGCAGGATGTAGACTTCGGCCTGGGCATCTAACCCACCCGCGTTCCACCTTGCCACTCCCATCCAGCACAAGTCGGCGGCGTGAACCCAATCCCGCTACCCCTGCGATCAGCGACTTCACTGAAATATCATCTCTCCAGTCAAAGAAATTCTCGACATTCAGGCGGCGGTAAATTACGGTGTATCCCTATCTACATCATAGTTTCTGTAGTACTTGAACCCCCCGAGGTGCAGAATGCAGCGACCACTGGAATTGATTGCTTCTAGTTACATCGGGCGCGTCGCGCACAAGACGCTCAGCCCGTTGGTCCATCTGGCGCGCCATATCTCAAACCCGGACATCCCCAACCACCACACCGTCACCAGGGTCTCTTACCGGGGACGCCACTTCAACCTGGAACACAGGCGCTGGAGTGGGGCCGATGCCCTCGCCATCAAACAATGTTTCACCCAGGCCCAGTACGATATGCCATCCGGGGCCCACGGTGCACTCATCAACAATATCTATCGGGAGATCGTCGACTCCGGTAGGCAACCTCTCATCATCGACTGCGGAGCCAACATCGGCGCCAGTGTCACCTGGCTATCCGCCCGCTATCCCGAAGCTCACATCATCGCCGTCGAGCCTGCGCCGGAAAACTTCGCCCTCCTGCGCCGCAACTGCGCCGGTCTCGACGTCGACCTGAGGCAGGCAGGCATCTCCTCAGCCGATGGTCGCGCTCACCTCGATAATGGCTCCGGCTCGGACATGGGCTTCCAAACCAACTCCGAGCATAAGGGCGTGGAGATCGAAATGGTCTCCGTCGGCTCTCTGCTCGCCTCCAAATCCCCCGCCTCCTACACCCCGTTTCTGCTCAAAGTCGATATCGAAGGCGCCGAAAAAGATCTCTTCGCCGGGAACACCTCGTCCCTCGACCAGTTCCCGCTCATCATCGTGGAGACCCACGACTGGCTTATGCCCGGCCAGCACACCTCTCAGGAATTCTTCCGTTTTCACGCCGCCACCGGACGTGAATTCTGCATGAAGCATGAGAACATCGCCTCCGTCGTCTCGCACAGCAGCCTCCTCCAGATGAAAGGCACCATCCCGGATTAATTTGGCTCGTCGCCTCCCGGATTCCTATCTTCGAATCTGCAGCCGACGTTTCACAGCAAGCTTCCCCACCGTCATTTACGATAGTCATCGATGACGAAACCAGCCTTCCTCTTCCCCGGCCAGGGCTCCCAGTCCGTAGGCATGGGCCGCGATCTCTACGACAACTTCCCCACCGCCCGAGCCGTCTTCGAAGAGGCCGATGAAGCCCTCGGCTTCGGACTCTCCAAACTCATCTTCGAGGGCCCCGACGACCAGCTCAAGCTCACCGAGCACACCCAGCCCGCCATCCTCACCGTCTCCGTAGCCGCCGCCCGCGTCCTCGCGGAGAAAGGACTCACCCCCGCCTTCGCCGCCGGCCACTCCCTCGGCGAGTACTCCGCCCACGTCGCCGCCGGAACCTTCACCTTCGCCGACGCCGTCCGTACCGTCCGCAGCC
>DASWCA010000589.1:0-25816 GCA_036390355.1 Acidobacteriaceae bacterium | reverse complement strand
CCCGGGCTTTTTGGGGCACCCGGGCTGTGGGAGGCGGGTTGGGGGTGGGTGACGAGGTCCCACTTGTTGACGACGATGATGACGGAGCGGCCGGACTTGTGGGCGTAGCCTCCGATGTTGGCGTCGAGGGCAGTGACGCCTTCGGTGGCGTCGAGGACGAGGAGGCTGACGTCGGCAGCTTCGAGGTGCTTGCGGGCCATGATGACGGAGAGCTTCTCGGCCATGAGGTGGGTCTTGCCCTTGCGGCGGATGCCTGCGGTGTCGACGAAGCGGAAGTCGTGGTGGTTGCGGGTGACGACTTCGTCGACAGCGTCGCGGGTGGTGCCGGCGATGGGGCTGACGATGGCTCGGTTGGTGCCGGTGAGGGCGTTGAGGAGGGTGGATTTGCCTACATTGGGGCGGCCGATGATGGCGATTTTGGTTTCGTGCTCCTGGAAGGAGCCGTGGGAGCGGAGAAGGCGAGGGCGGTCGGGGTTTTGTGGATCCCACTCATCGCCAGAAGCGGCGATGAATGGGGCACCGGGCTGCTTAGGCTGGCCGGGTTCGAGGTTCGAGGTTCGAGGTTCGAGGGAAGACAAATACGGGGATTCTGGCTTCGCCAGAATGACAGCCTCCTTATCCCCAGAGGCGAGCGTTGACCCGGGAGGGGCGGCGTAGTCGGGGCCGGTGGCGTCTTCGTCGAACTCGTCAGCTTCGGTGAGGAAGGCTTCGGGGGGGATGACGGTGGGGGCGGGGAGGACGGCGAAGACTTCGTCGAGGAGGTCGCCGATGCCGATGTTGTGCTCGGCGGAGATGGCCTGGACGTTGGCGAAGCCGAGGCGGCGGAAGTTTTCGGCTGCGGGGGCGAGGGCTTCGGTGTCGATTTTGTTGACGGCGAGGAAGACAGGCTTGCCGCCGCGGAGGAGGAGGCGGGCGAGTTCGAGGTCGGGGCTAGCGAGCTCGGTGCGCCCATCTACAACCATTATTATCGCGTCGGCCTCCGACAAGGCGGTTTGGGCCTGGCGGAAGATTTCGGTAGGGATGAGCGAGGGGTCGTCGGGGATGACGCCGCCGGTGTCGACGATGCGGGCGTCCGCGGATTGCCACTCGATTTCGCCGTAGATGCGGTCGCGGGTGATTCCGGGCTCGTCGCCGACGATGGAGCGGCGAGAGCCGGTGAGACGATTGAAGAGGGTGGATTTGCCTACGTTGGGGCGGCCGCAGATGGCGATTAAGGGCAGGTTCGCGGTTCGAGGTTCGAGGTTCGAGGTTAGGTCGAATTGGGTGGCGAGGAATTCGGCGCGGTCCCAGGCGCGGAGGTCGGCGGCGGATTCGGTTTCGTCGCGGCCGATGTTGGCGGAGTGCGGGGTTTGGCGGCCTACGATGTTGTCGTGAACCGATTTTGGGGAGATGGTGCGGCGGGATTCGTTTTCGGGGGAGCGGGTGGGGGTGCGCTTCTTCTTTTCGGCAATGGCCTTTTTTGTGGCGAGGACTTTGCGCTTGCGCGGGTCGACGGCTCCCGTGGTGGGAGTGACGCGAGGGGCGCGGCCTTTCTTGGGACGGGTGGATGCGTCGCGGTGCTTCTTGCCTAGCCGTTTGCGGTCGGGGCGCTGCGCCATGGTGATGCCCTGCTCTCTCTGGTCCGCGAACGATGCGCGAATGACCTACCTTCTAAGTCTAGAGGGATTTCGAGGTTATTGCGGGGAGCGGGTGGTTGGGCGGCGGATTTTGAGTTGCGAAAAAAAATGTCCGGTGGAGTTTGCCCGGGACGTTTAACATCCGTAAGACCAAACCGATCGACCAAAAGGAGAATCATCATGACTGAATTTATCTATCTCTACCGCGGTGGAGAGCGTGCAACGTCCCCCGACGAGGGCCAGAAGCAGATGCAACTCTGGATGACCTGGATGAAGGAGCTGGGAGAAAAGGGCCACCTGAAAGCCGTGGGCTCGCCGCTGGAGCAGTCCGGCAAGCTGGTCAGCGGCAAGCAGAAGGTGGTGAGCGACGGGCCTTTCGCCGAGGCAAAGGACCTGATCGCCGGCTACTCGCTGGTGACGGCCAAGGATATCGACGAGGCGGTTGCGCTGTCGAAGGGATGCCCGATCTTCCTGACCAACGGCGCGGTCGAGGTTCGGCCGATCCTTCAGATGAACATGTAATGGACGTGCGCACGCAGCCCGAAGAGAACGCAGATTCCGCCGAGCTGGACCCCCAGTTGTTCCGGCACGAGGCCGGACGCATGGTGGTGGCGCTGACGCGGCTCTTCGGCATCCACAATCTCGCGCTGGCAGAAGACGCCGTTCAGGACGCCTTCTGCCGCGCGATTGAGGTTTGGAAGTTCAAGGGGGTTCCGGCGAATCCTTCTGCGTGGCTGATGGCGACCGCCAAACATCGCGCGGTCGACATCCTGCGGCGGGAGCGCACTGCGCGCACATATGAGCCAGAGCTTACGCGGATGATCGAGAGCGAGTGGACGCTGGTTCCTACTATCCACGAAGTGTTCGAGCCACATGCGATTCAGGACGAGCAACTGCGGATGATGTTCTCGTGCTGCCATCCACGGCTGCGCGAAGATGCGCGGGTTGCATTGGTGCTGCATATTTTGTGCGGGTTTAGTGTGGGTGAGATTGCGGCTGCGTTTGTCAGCGGGCTGGCGGCGACGGAGAAGCGCATCTCGCGGGCGAAGAAGGTGCTGGCGAAGTCGAAGAGGCTGTTCGACGTGGCGGAGCCGGCGGAGTTCTCGGCGCGGCTGCCGGACGTGCAGCGCGCGCTTTACCTGCTGTTCAATGAGGGCTATCACGGGGCTTCGGCAGAGACTGCGGTGCGGGTTGAACTGTGCCGCGAGGCGATGCGGCTGACGGCGATGCTGCTGGAGCATCCGCTGGGAGGGACGCCGACGACGTATGCGCTGGCTGCGCTGATGAGTCTGCATGCGGCGCGGCTCCCGGCGCGGGTGGATGCGTCGGGGAATTTGAACTCGCTGCTGGACCAGGACCGGTCGCATTGGGATCGCGGGCTGATAGCGGAAGGGGTGAGGCTGCTGGAGCTTTCGGCTACAGGATCTGAGGTGTCGGAGTATCACGTGGAGGGGGCGATTGCAGCGGTTCATGCGCGGGCGGCGCGTATGGAGGATACGGATTGGGGTGCGATCGTCGGGCTGTACGACACGCTGATGAAGATACAGCCATCGCCGATTGTGGCACTGAACCGCGCGATTGCGGTGGCGCAGAACGAAGGGCCGGAGCGCGGGCTGGAGGAGATTGGACTGATTGCAGACGGGGAGCGGTTAGCGGGGTATCCGTTCTATTTCGCCGCGCTAGGGGAGTTGGAGTTGCGGCAGGGCAGGCGCGAAGTGGCGCGGAAGCACTTCCGGACGGCGCTGGGTTTGGCGCGGAACCCGATGGAGCGCCGGTTTCTCGGCCAGCGTGTGAATGTGTGCGAACTTCCGAACACGAAATAAGCGAGGCCCGGGCGATTTCCTTTTGGATCTTCAGGCAAGTACCTGATACAAAAGGTTTCATTGGCGCGTAGGAACGGCAAATCAATTCTCAATGACGGGAAGCTGGGCGGCTGGAATGCCACTTTCGGGGAATGTCCTGCGGGGCAACCACTTGTTTCTTATTGAGTTGGCGGGGCGAGTGAGGCCACCCGGAGGGTACAACCATGCATCGCACCTAACTGGTTGTATTTGCAGGGCCTCCAAAAGAGGCCCTGGTTCTTGTTTCAGCATTGAAATCCGAGCCTTTCAAAGGCCAAATTGAACGTGATCGAAAGGGGCCCATCATGTCGAACGACTTGAAGAACGATTGGTTGCACCGGTTGGTTGGGGGGCGGCATTTTAGTTTGCCCATAGCTTTTTTGTTTCTGCTGATTGCGGCGGTTTCGGTTGGAGTCATTGTTGAGGGCTGCAGCAACAGCGTTTCGCCCGCTTCGGGTATGGCGACGGTCTCGCTCAAGGTGAGCGATCCGGCAACCTGCTTGGCGCCCAATGGGCCTTTTTCGCACGTGTATGTGACGATCAGCGACGTGCAAGTGAATGCGAGTTCGACTGCGGGTGACAACGATTCAAGCTGGGTCGATCTGACTCCCAGCCTGGCGAAGGCACCACAGCAAATCGATTTGCTGGGACTGGCGAACAACAACTGCTTTCTCGCGTCGCTGGGCGACACGCTACAGCTCCAGGCCGGGAGCTACCAGCAAATCCGGGTGATCCTGACGGACAGTACGACAGCGCTCCCTTCTGGAACGAACAAGTGCACGACAACGGCGAATTGCGTTGTGGTAAGTGCGAACACCTATCCATTGCAACTCTCCAGCGAGACGAAGACGGGCATCAAGATTCCCTCGGGGCAGATCGCGAACGGCTCGTTCACTATAGCCGCGGGGCAGACGAAGGACCTGGATATCGACTTCAACACCTGCGTTTCGATCGTGTTGGAGGGGAATGGCCAGTATCGCCTGAAGCCGGTGCTGCATGCGGGCGAGGTGAGCCTGACGTCGACTTCGATCAACGGGACGGTGATAGACAGCGCCACCGGCAACCACATTACCGGCACGGCGATCGTGGCGCTGGAGCAGAAGGACACTACTACTACGGCGGGTATCGACCGCGTGTTCATGAGCACGGTGACAGACGCGAGCGGCAATTTCGTGTTCTGCCCACTGCCGGCGGGGCCATATGACGTGGTCATCGTCGGGAAGAGTTCCACGGGGGTGGTTTACTCGCCGACCGTCGTGACGGGAGTGGCGACGGGCTCCGCAATGGGGAACGTTCAGCTCCATGCATTGCCGGTGGTCTCGGTTGCAGCGGCCACATTGCAGGGGGTGGTGACAACGCAAACGGGAGCGACTCCTCCGGTTGGAACGGTGGCTGACGTACAACTGAGCACACTGGAGGCGGTGAGCAGCACGCTAACCGTAACAGTTCCGCTGCTTCCAACGGCGACCCAGTCCAGCGCGGTCCTTGCGCTCGCGACCGCGTCCGGCAGCAGTTGCCCGAGCGGGACGGATTGCGTGAGTTACAGCATTCAGGTTTCCGCGGGACCGGCGTTTGTCGGCACAAGCGGGACTGCGGTGGCGCAGAGCGCGCTGCCGGTGGCTTACCTGATGGATGGGATCGCTTCCCTGCCCTCTTCGGGAGGGGCTGTCGACTGTTCGCCGAGTGATGTTATGTCGACTGCGGTGACACCCGTGGTCAGCGTGACGACGGCGGCGCCCACGCTGAAGTTCCTGGCGTGCCAGTAGGGGCGTTGGCGAGGCCCCACGTCTCGGAGACGGGACGTGGGGTTGCCAGCGGAGCACTTAGGTGCGGGAGGCTTTTACGCGGTCGCTGACCATCTGGATGGCGCGGAGGGAGCTGAGGGCGGCGCCTTCCTGCCAGCCGAGGATGTGGCTGACGTGGTCTCCGATGAAGTAGATGGGGCCGTCCGGGGCGATGAGGGTTTCGTAGCCGGGTGGAACCGACTGGCTTCTTGCGTTTTCGCCCGGGCCGTAGCTGCCGATCCATGAGCCTTCGTTCCAGGGGATGTGGCTCCAGCCGACGTAGATGGGCTTCTCGAGTTCTTTGCCGTGTCCGGGGTGGAGGCGCTCGATGGAGTGGCGCGAGGCGGCGAGCTTGTCTTCGAGCGAGAGGCGGTCGAACTCGGGTGGCGAGTCGAACCCGTAGCCGCTGACGACGACGCCGCGCTGGGCGAAGAGGTTGGCGGAGGGGAACCAGACCGGGGTGCATCCGGTGGAGAGAAATTCAAGGCCGCCGTAGATGTTGTAGTCCTGCTCCCAGAAGCGGCGGCTCTCCCAGGCAATCTTGTAGGCGCCGTCGTAGGTACATTCGTCGATGACTTTCTTGAAGGGGGCGCTGAAGTCGGTGGGGATCTTCTTGAGGAGCATCAGCGGCATGCCGCAGAGGCAGAAGTCGGCTTCGATGGACTTCTGCTGGCCTGCCTGGGTGTAGCCGATGCGGACACCTTTTGCGGTCTTGCGAATTTCGGTGACGGGCGAGTTGTATTGAACGGTGTCGCCGAGCGCCTTGGCGAAGGCGTAGGGGATGCGGTCCATGCCGCCGACGGGCTGGAACATGGTGGCCTGCATGTCGAACTGCTCTTCGAAGAGGATGCCGTCCCAGAAGTTGGCATCGAGCAGGGTGTGCATGTCGATGGGTTGGCTCAGGACTCCAACATCGTCGCCGGCGCCTGGGGTTTTGGCATAGCCGGCGTCCTGGCTGCCGCGATATTTTCCAGCGTTGTCGAGCAAGCCGTAGACGCGGAGGAAGCTGAGTACCCGGTCGCGATCTTTGGCGGTCATGTCCTGATCGAGCGCGCCATTGCGGACACATTTGGCGAGGAGTTCGGCGACGTGGCCGCGGGTGTCGTTGATGACCTGGCGCTGGACCATCGGCTTGCCGCCGTTGGCGGCGTCATTCTGGAGCAAGCTGGAGCGGCTAGTGTTGACTTCGACCTGGAGTTCGACGCTGAGCTTGCGGCAGTATCCGAGGATCGTCTTGTGGATCGATGGCAGGCGGGCTGGGCCGACGTTTTGATAGTTGCCGGGGTCGAAGGTGCAGGTCTGGGTGCTGCCGTCGGTGAAGGCGATGGTGTCGCCGCCGCGGACAGTCCAGTTGCGGCCGCCGGGGCGGGAGCGGGCTTCGAGCACGATGCAGTCGTAGCCGAGAGCTTTCATCTCGTACGCGGCGACGAGGCCGGAGATTCCGCCGCCGAGGATGACGACTTTGACGCCCTTGCCGGTGTTGGGCGCGACGGAGAGGAGCGGTTGCGCCACGGCGAGTGCGGCGGGGAAGAGCCCCATGGACTGCATGGTGAGGAAGGCGGCGCTGTAGCCGCCGGCCTGTCCTACTCGCAGGAGGAAGTCGCGCCGGGAAATGCCCATCGAGTCATACCTCATTTTTGCGGAGAGATCGGGACAAGACTCCATTGTGCCAGTTGGAGGTCTGTTGTGGGAGATTCCTTGATGGAGTGTGTGATGACTCGGTTTGGAGGGAAGGCTTGTGTGAGTAAACCCCATGATCGCCTCGCGATGCTCGGCGAGCATGGGGCACCCGGGAGTTTGCGGGCTAGAAGGTTTCTTTGTGCTCGAGGTTGGCTTGGATCTGGGGGCGGGTGCGCCAGATGTCGCGCCACTGCTTCTTTTCGAAGAGGGGAAGCTGGTCGGTGTGATGGGAGCAGCCGGGCTGGGAGCACTCGCCGTAGGAGACGAGGGCTTTGGCGCGGATGGGTTGTGAGAACTCGACCGCGATGGTGAAGCCGTCGCCGTGGACTGGGGTGGAGATTCCGTCCTGTACGGGGCCGGGAGTGACGACACGGAAGATGCCGATGGCTCCGGGGCCTCCGTTACCGGGCAGATCGACGCCATTGAGGGCCGGGCCGCGGTGGGGGGCGGAGGCGGCTCCGGCGCTTTGGGCGTTGATCTGGAGGCGGAGGTAGCTGCCCCACGGCTTGTCGAGCGCACCGAAGTTGGCGATGACGTCTCCGGCGGCGGCGTCGAGCATGGCGGCGGCAGCGGCCGGGTCCTTGATACCGGCAGGGGTGGTGAGCGGCTTGTCGATCGCGTAGGGGATGGCGAAGTTGCGGGTGGAGGCAGGCGCGGCGGCGGGCATGCCGAAGCGGGTGGCCCAGCGCCAGAAGAGGAGTGCGCCGGTGGAGTTGGCTTCGGTCTGGCGGTCCCAGGCTTTGAGGACAACGGCGGCTTGTTTGGCGCGCGGGGTGCCGTAATGGTCGACGGCGGCGAAGAGGTCGGGGAGGAGACGGTCGGCGCCTTCAGCGCGGGTGGAGAGCTTCTTCTGGAGGAGCATGTCGAAGCTGATTTTGGAGTCCTCGGAGAGCATGCGGAGGGCGCGGTCGGAGCGGAAGGTGGGGAACTGTGGGGCGATGTAGGGTGCGTAGTCCTTCGGGTTGATCATGGTGGGCCAGGCGGCGTCCCAGGGCGGCTGGTTCGAGTTCTGCACGTAGCCGGAGGGCGGGTCGATGACCTTGGGCAGTTCGTCGTAGGTGAGCGACCCGGTGGGCAGGAGGCTGGAGGTGTCGCCGGGAACAGGGCGTGACCAGAAAGCGTAGTCGCCCTGGGAGCGGCGCGGGACGGGCGCGTTGAAGAGGTACTCGATGTGGCCGTCGCGGTCGGCGTACATGATGTTGTACATCGGGATCTGAAGGCGGCGGGCCTGAGCCTGGTACTCGGCAAAGGTGTGGGCGGTACTCATCTTCCAGACCTGCTCGAGCATGAAGGGCTTGTCGAGGCCGGCCACGTAGAGGGCGATGGGAACACCGTTGTCGCGGCGGATGATGGGACCATGGACGGTCTTGAGGACCTCGACGTTTTCGGTGACGTAGCTGCCGTCCTTCCGGAGGATTTTGATGGGATAAGAGGCTTTCGTGTAAGGCAGGAGCTTGCCATCGAACTTGTAGCCACCGTCAGCTTCGGCGATGCGGTAGAGGAGGTGGCCATTGTTGGTGTTGACGGTGTTGGTGATGGCGACGTAGTTGGAGAAGACGAAGCGCAGGAATGGCACGCCGATCTGCGTCGCGCCGTAGAGGTCGACGCCGGGCGCGGTGAGGTGAACTTCGAAGTAGGTCTGCTCGCCGCCCCAGGCCAGGTGCGGATTGAGCAGCATCATGGCCTTGCCATCGGCGGTGTGCGAGGGCGCGATGGCCCAGCCGTTGGAGCCATCGGCGAGATCTTCCGGGGTGTTGTTGTCGAAGCTGCCAGGCGGAAGTTCCGGCGGCGAGGAGAGTGCGGTCTCCTGTGCGGCGGCTTGTGGCGGATTGGCGAGGGTGCGGCCGGCGACAAACTCGAAGTTGTAGAAGTGTTGCTCGTGTTCGATGAGATCGAGCGCTGTGATGGGTAGGACTTGTTTGACTTCGGGCGCGAGCGCGGCCGGATGCGCAGCTGCGTAGGCATTGATGCCGGCGGCGAAGGCGTCGAGGTAGCTGCGGAATTCGGGGGTTTGGACGGCCAGCCATTGGACCGCGCGCATGGGGACCTCGTTGGTCCAGATCCAGCGGTCGGTCTTGAGGTTGGCGTCGGCTTCGCCGGGGCCGAAGTACTCCGCGCCGCGGCCGCGCGAGCCGCCGAGAACGTGCAGGAGGAGGTCGCCATGGGCTTCGGCCTGGGCGTAGCCGAAGCAGAAGAACATGTCGGGGATGGATTTGGCGAAGACGTGCGGGACGCCGTAGCGGTCCCAGAGAATCTCGGAGCCCTTGTGCGGATGGTAAGTGGGGGAGTGATTGCCGGCTGCTCGAGCGATGGGAGCGGCGAGCGATAAGACGAGAAGGATGGCGATGCGGCTTGAGGGCATGGGGAGGGCTCCTTGGGTGAGGTTGCCTGCGATCAAGTGTCGAAACGTATAGGGATGTTTCTTGACTATATATGGGGCGCGGTTGTGTGGCGGGGTCTAACGACAAAAGCAGATTCCTCCGCTGCGGTGCGGAATGACAACAAGAAAGCCGACACAGAGACCAGGGTCTCAGCGACGTCACGGGAACGTCAGCCGGTGTTGCGGAGGCCGGCGGAGATGCCGTTGATGGTGGCGGTGATGGCGCGGTCGAGTTCCGGGGAGTCGGATTGGCCGGAGTGAATGGCGGCGCGTTTGCGGCGGAGGAGTTCGACCTGGATGAGCGACATGGGGTCGACGTAAGGGTTGCGCAGGCGGATTGAGTGTTCGAGGACGGTGTTGGTCTGGAGCAGCGTGGATTGTCCGGTGATGGCGAGGACCATGCGCTGGGTGAGTTCGAACTCAGCGAGGAGGGTGGAGAAGACGCGATCGCGGAGGTCCTTGTCTTCGACCAGGTCGGCGTAGAGGCGGGCGACGGAGAAGTCGGCCTTGGCGATGCCCATCTCGACGTTGCGGATGATGTCGAGGAAGAGGGGGAAATTGCGGCACATGGACTGGAGCTGGGCGAGGTTGGCAGCCTCCAAGGTTCGAGGTTCGGATGCCGGGACGTTGTTCTGGATGAAATGCTGGAGGGCGTGGCCTACTCCGAAGTAGGCTGGGACGACGTGGCGGGACTGCATCCAGCCGAAGACCCAGGGGATGGCGCGGAGGTCTTCCATGCTGCGCTGGCGCTGGGCGCTGGCGTCCGTGCGCTTGGCGGGGCGGGAGCCGATGCGCGCGTGCTCGAGTTCGGCGACAGGCGTGGCCTGTTCGAAGTAAGTGAAGGTATCGGGGTCTTCGGTGATGTGTTTGCGGTAGAAGGCGTAGGAGGTGGCGGAGATCTGGTCGAGGGCGGCTTCCCATTCGGGGAGGATTTCGCCGGTCAGGTGGGGAACAAAGCCCAGGGAATCAGTGGCGGCAGAAATGCGGGGATTCTTCGCTTCGCTCAGAATGACAACCTCCTCCTTGGGCGCCGCTTGCTGGTGCTGGAGGAGGGCGTCGGGGCGGGCGAGGGCGTCGAGGGAGGCGGCGATCATCAGTTCGAGATTGCGTTCGGCGAGGATGACGTCGGAGTACTTCCAGTTGAGGACTTCGCCTTGCTCGGTGATGCGGAGCTCGCCGGAGAAGCTGTCGACGGGCTGGGCGAAGATGGCGCGGTGGGTGGGGCCTCCACCGCGGCCGACGGTGCCTCCGCGGCCGTGGAAGAGGCGGAGGTTGACGCCACACTCGTGGGCGGCCTGGTGAAGCGCGCGGTGTGCCTTCCATATCTCCCAGGTGCTGGTGATCATGCCTCCGTCTTTGTTGGAGTCGGAGTAGCCGAGCATGACTTCCTGCCGATATCCCCAGGATTCGAGCAGCGGCTTGTAGGCGGGCGATGTCCAGAGGGTGCGCATGACGGTGGCACCGTTTTGCAGGTCTTCGATGGACTCGAAGAGGGGGACGGGCTGGAGGCCGGGGTCGGGATCGTTGGAGTCGGCGGCGTTGGCGTTGCCTTCCACGCGGACTCCGCCGAGGCGCGCGAGACGAAGGACGTTGAGGACGTCTTGGGCGGAGGTGGCGCCACTGATGACGTAGCGGGGGAGCGACTCGGGGACATAGTCGCGCTTGAGCTGGGCGATGGCGCGGAAGGTGTTGAGGACTTCGGTGGTCTGGGGGGTGAGAGCGGGCGGGAGTTGGAGGGCGTCCGTGAAATCTTGTGGTGGTCCATCCCACGTCTCAGAAGCGAGACGTGGGGCACCCGGTTTTGTGGTTGACCCCGAGGTGAGCGAGATTTCGGCGATGGCGGCGGCGTGGACGCGCGCGTGCTGGCGGATGTCGAGCGTCTGCAGGTGGAGGCCGTAGGTGCGAACTTCGAGCAGGAGCGGATCGATGAGCATGCGGGCAAGGCGGCGGCCGCGGTTCCGGATCAGGCTGGAACGCAGCACGCTGAGGTCGCTGACGAGATCCGCGGCGCGGGTGTAGGGCGCAAGCGCGGGCTCGGATGGCAGCGTGATGGACATGTGCGGGCCGCCGCCGAGACGCATCATGATGCAGCTGACGAGGAGGCGGACGGACTCGTGGGGGATGCGGTTTTCGATTGCGGTTTGGCCGGCGGCGCGGAGCTGCTCCAGATAGCTGTCGAGGAGGAGGGTGAGTTCGGATGAGACGGCGACAAGACGGGTGGAGCTGGCGAGCTGGTCGAATATGTTTTGCAGGCGGCGGCGATAGTGGACCAGCAGCAGGTTGCGGGCCATGGAGAGGGCTTCGCGCGTGGCCTCGGGCGTGACGAAGGGGTTGCCGTCGCGGTCGCCGCCGATCCACGAGCCGAAGCTGACGAGTTGAGGGAGTTCGGCGAGTTCGGGGCAGGTGTCGTATTCGGATTCAAGAGCGCCGGCGATCTCGGAGTAGAGGACGGGCAGCGTATCGAAGATGGAGGACTCGTAATAGTCGAGCGCCATGCGGATTTCGTCGCGCACGGAGGGCCGGATGTGGCGGACGTCGTCGGTCTGCCAGAGGGCGGTGATCTCGCCGATGATTTCCTGCTCAAGCGCTTCGAGCTGGGCGTCGGGGACGGGGATGCGATCGAGCTGTTCGAGGAGATCGGAGATGCGGCGGCGCTTGAACATGACGGCGCGGCGCGCGACCTCCGTCGGGTGCGCGGTGAAGACGGGCGTGATGCAGATGCGCTCGAGGAATGCGCGGGCTTCATCGGCGGTTATGCCTGCGAGGCGGAGTTGGCGGAGGGCTCCGCGTAGAGATCCGCGTTGCGGCTCGGCCTGCGGATCGAGCTGGCTCGAAAGACGGCGGCGCTTGCGGTGGTTGGTTTCGGCGAGGTTGATGAGTTCGAAGTAGAAGGCGAAGGCGCGGGCGAGGTCGTAGGCGGAGGGGAGAGTAAGCCCTTCGACAAAGCGCAGCGCGTGCTGGAGCGGGTCGGCGGCTGGAGTGGGACGGGACTTGCTTGCACCCCGGGCCGATGTAGCGCCGTTTGCGCTGGGGGCGGCGGCTTCGGATTCACGATGAGCGATGGCGGTCTGGCGAAGCTCTTCGACGGCCTCGAAGACGGGGAGGCCAGCCTGCTCGCGGAGGACCTCGCCGAGCAGCATGCCGAGGGAACGGACGTCGCGACGCAGAGGAGCTTCTTTGAGCTCTCCGGTGGGCGCTTGCAGTTCGGCCAGACGCTGAGGCCAATTGGATGGGGACCAGAGAGATGGCATTAAAGCCATTATGCACTGAGGGGGGAAGCCGCATTCCGCGACGGAGGGGCTATGGGGGGGTGACACAGGTTCTGTATTCGACTTTGATGGTGGCACTTTCGTTATACAGGGCCACGAAGGCGTCGTAGCCTGCGTCGTGGGCGGGATCCTTGGCGCGTGAGGCGGGCTCGATGTGGGAGGTGACGGCCTGAGTCTGCGAGATTTTGAAGAGCTTGGTGGCTGGGTCCCTTTCGACGACGCGCTTGATCTCGATCTGGTCGGGTGTGCCCGCCTTCTTGTACCAGGCCTGCTGGGTCGCTACGGCCTCAAAGAACTTCAACATCATGCCTGGCTTGATGTCGGAGAGGCGGACCACTTCGATGTTTCCACTACAGGGTAGTGGGGTGTAGTCCGCCGGGGCCTGTTGAGCAAGGGCCGGTGCCGAAACTGGCGCCCAGGTGAGCGGCGCGAGAAGAGCTCCAAGGACGAGCAGTGAGCGAAAGACGCGCATAAAGTTGTCTCCTGTGCGGGACAATCTACCACCCGCTATGGCTATATTTCCACGAATACCTGCGAGGGCGAAGCAAAATCGACGACCTACGCAACCGGCTCCGGCGATGGTTGGCGCATCGTGGCCCACCTAGAAGAATTTGCCGAGGGTGAAGGTGAACTTGCGGTAGCCGTTATCGCCGAACGCGGGGGCGAGGGTGATGACGCCGAGCGGTGTTTCGGCGAATATTCCGAAGAAGAAATCCTGGCGGGTGATGGTGGAGGCATCCGGGGAGCGCATCTGGCCAGCCTCGTAACCTGCGCCGAAGTAGATGCTCTGGCCGAGCGGCGCGGGCATGCTTGCGATGCGCCGCAGGAAGAGCGGCGACAGGAAAAAGTAGTCCGTGCCGCGATATTCGTCGATGGCGCTGGCGGACAGATGCAGGGGTCCGCCCAGGGTGAAGCGGAATGGCTGGGCGACGTTGCGGTGGAACATGGTGCCGGAGTCGAGGGATAAAAGCAGGAGATTCTTGTCCACGCGATGCGCCAGACTGGCCTGGATTCTGAGCTGCGGGGCATTGGAGCTTTGCACGGCATGGAAGAGATAGCCTGACTCGGCGGCGACGTGAACGCCGAACTGGGGGACAAGCGCGCGGTCCTGCGTGTCGAAGTCGAAACGGAGGCGAGCACGCTGCATTGGGCCGAGGACGTTGGGGAGGTTATCCGCGCTGGAGCCGACACCGGTAAGCCAGCGGATATTGTTCATCTCCCAGCCGGCGCGGAGTTCGCGTGTGTGGCGGTCCGTCCATCCGAGGTCGATGCCTCCGCCGGCGGTTTGGAGCAGACGCTGGGATAGGCGTATCTGGTTCTGGTAGATGTAGAAGGGCTCGCGGCGCAGGCCTCCGCGGGGCGCGAGGAAGAGCTCGCCGAGTTTGGCGCCAGAGGCATCGGCTTTGCCGCCAATGGGAGGGCCGGGGAGCTTGCGGAAGTACTCGGTATCGATGTCGGTGAGGTAGCCGCCGATGATGTGGGTGCGGAGTTCGGAGCCGTAGCCGCCGAAGTCCTGATCGAGCAGGATGCCTTCGATGGTGGCGCGCGCTGGACTTCCGCTCTGGGCTTCGGCGTTGGCACCGAGCAGCAAGAAGGGCGGTCCGGTTTTCTTGTCGGTAACGTTGACGAGCAGCGTGGGACGATTGGATTGCGCTCCCAATGATGCCGGCTCATAGGTTACGGTGTAGTCGGCATCGTAACGGCCGTCGCCGCGGATCTCGGCGAGCAGAGTGTCGACGGCATCGGTGTTCATCGGCTGATCGATGAGGGGCTGGAAGAGTCGCTCGACGGCGTGCGCCGTATCTTGCTGAGACGCTTTAACGCGGATGCGAAGGACATTGCCTGGAGCACCGCGGACGCGCGATGCGCGAGAGCTGAGATACTCGGCCCATTGCGCATCGTTGACTGCGTATTTCAGGAGGGCGGCTTTGTTCTGTTCGGCTGCGGCGTATCCACGGGCCGCGAGCTGGCCGGTCTTGGTGTAGTCGTTGGAGGTAAAGCCGCTGAGATCGGGGATCATCAGAACGTCGGCGAGGGCGCGCGATCGCCGCTCATTGTCTTCGATGGCCACGGCGAAGCTGCGCTCGAGCACACCGAGGATGGAGTCAAGTTCGCCCTTGCCGACGGGGAGCAGAGGAATGGAGACGGCGAGGGTCACGTCCGCCTGCATGTCGTGGACGGTCTGGGTGGGAAGATTCTGAAGCACGCCACCGTCGACGTACTCGTGTCCGTTCATTTCGAAGGGCCGGTAGAATCCGGGCAGCGACACGGAGGCGCGGATGGCATCGGGAATGGAGCCGCGCGCGAAGGTGACGATCCTGGCGTCGTTCAGGTCGGTGGCGATGCAGCGGAACGGGATGGGCAGAGCATTGAACTCGCCGCGATCGTCGTAGCGATAGAATTCGCGGTCGAAGAAGGAGTTGAGGCCCTGGTCGGTAAGAACGCTGTTGCGGAACGATACTCCGTGGCGCAGGCCGATGGTGAGGGCGTTGGGGAGCTCGCGGTTGTCTTCGCGACGCCGATAGCCGCGATTCTTGTAGGCGGTGTCGATGCGGAAGACAGAACTGAAGACGTCGGTGTTGAGCGCGGCCACGATCTGGTCTGTCGTGTTGCCGGTGGCGTAGAGCGCTCCTACGAGTGCGCCCATGCTGGTGCCGGCGATGCTGTCGACGGGGATGTGGTGCTCCTCGAACCACTGCAGGACGCCGATCTCACTCATGGCGAGGGCGCCTCCGCCGGCGAGTGCAAGGCCGATGCGCGGACGGTTAGTCGGGCCGGGAGGTGGGGGCGCGGGTGCAGTCGAAGGCGTTGCGGCTGGAGAGCCGCCGGCAGGACTGGTTGAGGCAGGAGTGCTATCGCTATTCGGATTTTTGGGCGGGCCAACCGGAGGCTGCGCGGCGGACGTTCCGTTGGGCGGCGTGGCGGTCGGAGTCTGACATGATGAGGCGGGCGCGACTGCGAGAAGGATCGAGACGATCGAAAGGATCAGCGCCGGCTGAGTGCGACGCGTACGACAGGGCGAACCGGGATTCAGACGCGAGTAGGTACTCCATGGCGACGGAATGTTTTTCTCAATGGCCACGCGAGGTCATCGTAAGCGCCAACGCTAAAGAACGCCAACACAGATGCCGGTCGAGTTCTCTCGTGCCCATTACATGACGAGCGCGAGTTTCTCGAGTTCTTCCTGCATGGACTTCAGTGAGCATCCAACGGACTCGATGCGGGACGCCGCATGACGCGCTGCATGGTTGGAGACGCCGTATCCGCGCACGCTGAGGAAGGAGCTGATGAGTTCCGCTGCCTGCCAGAAGTCCAGGCCGGACTGCATCAGTTCTTCGCGCAGTGAGGAGAGATCGGTCGCGGTGAATTTCTCCGAATAACTTGCGGGTGAATAGTCTTCCATGGCCATCCTCCTTCCCGATTCGTCCCGGTTTTCCACATCCGTCGAATCAGCCTTGCGTCTCAACTTAGCCGATTAGACGCGGAAAATGCCGATCAGTTGCTAAATATTGTCGGATTCCAATGAATTTGCGCCATGTCACTTTCGTGTCATGCAACGTTACGTATATTCCTTATCGGAAAGTTCAATGGAAAATCATAGGAAATGTCTGGAATATGTCACGTATTGATGCGGTGCGTTCAAGAGGCGCGGCCGGCCAGCAGAATGGGAATGCTATCGACGATGGGGTAGCGGCTCCCACAGCCATTGCAGCGCACGAATTCCGCATCCAGCGTGAGGGATTGCCGGCAGACCGGGCAGGCGAGCCAACGGAGGGCCTCGGGTGTGAGGGCGGGCATAAGGAGAGGGTACTAGGTTCGAGGTTCGAGGTTCGAGGTTCGAGGAAAAGGCAACTACGGAGATTCTGACTCTCCGAGTCAGAATGGCGGCAGTGGTGGGAATGACGCCGGTCGCGGGGATGGTGATTGTGCTTGCAGGTACCATGGAGTCGAGATGAAGAAAACTTCACGAATTCTTGATGGGACGAAAATTGCGGCTGAGATAAAGGCGGAGGTCGCCGCTGAGGTCGCTGCGCTGGCGGCGGACGGCATTACGCCGGGGCTGGCGGTGGTGCTGGTGGGCCACGTTGCTGCGTCGGAGATCTACGTGCGCAGCAAGGTGAGGACGTCCGCGGAGTTGGGCATCTGGAGCGAGATGCTGACGCCGCCCGAGAGCATTACGACGGACGAGATGCTGGCGCTTATCTCCGATTTGAATGCGCGCGATGAGGTGGACGGCATCCTGATTCAGTTGCCGCTGCCTGCGCATGTGGATACGCGCCGGCTGCTGGAGGCGGTGTCGCCGGAGAAGGATGTCGATGGGTTCCATCCGGTGAATGCAGGACGGCTGCAGAGCGGGCAGCCGGGATTGAGACCATGCACTCCGGCAGGGATTATGGAGATTTTGAGGCGCAGCGGTTTGCCGGTGGCGGGACAACATGCGGTGGTGCTGGGTCGTTCGGACATTGTGGGCAAGCCGGCGGCGATGCTGCTGCTGCATGGATCGGCGACGGTGACGGTGTGCCACAGTAAGACTGTGGACATCGGACGGTATACACGCGATGCGGATCTGCTGGTCGCGGCAATCGGCAAGGCGGGGTTCGTCACCGCCGACATGGTGAAGCCGGGAGCGACGCTGATCGACGTAGGGATCAACCGGGTGACGGATGCGGCGGACGTGGAACGATTCTTTCCGGGAGATGCTGAGAGGGCGGCGCAGTTCGCCAAGCGCGGGTCGACGCTGGTGGGGGACATCCATCCGGCGGCGTTTACGCTGGCCGGAGCGTATACGCCGGTGCCGGGAGGCGTTGGCGCGCTAACGATCGCGATGCTGATGCACAACACGGTGAAGGCGGCGAAGGCTCGGCGTGGACCGGCGGCGCAGCATGCGGCTGCGGACAGGTCGTAGCACGTTGCTGCGCGTGGGTCTCACCGGCGGCCTGGGGAGCGGGAAGTCGACCGTGGCGCAGATGTTCGCGGCGCATGGGGCGTATGTCTTCTCGGCAGACGAGATTGGACGCGGGTTGATGCAGCCGGGACAAGCTGTGTATGCGGAGATTGTGGAGCACTTTGGGTCGGGGGTAGTGGCGGCGGATGGATCGCTTGATCGGGCTGCGCTGGCGCGGATTGCCTTCGGCGATGGGCGGATTGAGGAGTTGAACGCAATCGTGCATCCGGCGACCATCGCTCGGCAGGCAGAGTTGATCGGCGAGATAGCGGCCCGCGATCCGGATGCGGTGGTGATCGTGGAATCGGCGCTGATCTTCGAGACCAAGCACGGCGGCGAGGACGGATGGCACAGGCGTTTCGACAGGATCATCCTTGTGAAAGCTCCGGACGAGCTGAAGATCGCACGGTTCGTCCAGCGCACGTTACACAAGGGCAGCCCTGAGCCTGCGGAATGTGAGGCTTTGGAGGTTGAGGCGCGACGGCGGCTGGCAAGACAGGTCGAAACGGAACGGAACGCTGTGCGCTGCAATTACGTACTTACAAATGACGGCTCGCTGGAAGGTTTGCAGGCACAGGTGGATGCGATATGGCCAGAGCTCAAGGTTGCCGCACAACGGCCAGCAGACCGGTAACACGATGCGCCGGATGAGGATGACTCGATGAATGCTAAGGAAGCCTTTCTATCGTTCGTGGCGGCAATCAATCGGCATGATACTGATGGGTTGGTTGCGTTGATGGCGCCTGATCATCTCTTCATCGACTCGTTGGGGAACCGGGTTTCAGACGCGAAGTCGATGGAGGCTGGGTGGAGCGGATATTTTGCGATGTGTCCGGACTACTGGATTCGCACCGATGACGTAGTTGCGGACGGTGGCATGGTGTTGGCGGTGGGCGAGGCGGGCGGGTCGATAAGCGGTGTCTCCTGGCAGACGCCTGCAGCCTGGAAGGCCGTGATTCGCGACGGCGAGGTGACGGAGTGGCGCGTATTCGCCGACAACAAGCCTGTATACGAGATCCTGGCGAGGCGGTAATGGTGCTGACTAACCGGTTTGATTTCACAGCGATGGATGCAAACGAATAAAATGGAGAGTTGAGCGCCACTCCGTCGCAAGGGGTGGGCATAAGGAAGCCTTCTCGATGAAATTACGTCCTGTCGTGCTGGTGGTGCTGCTGCTCGCCGGGTTTTATCTGGTTACCACACATCTTGCGTCCACTGGCGCGTTGGCGCCTTGGCTCGGTGCGCCGCATGCGCCGGAAGGATTGGGTTCAAGCATTGAATCTGTGCGCGGCCCCAACGGCGCTTTTGATTTGACGGTGGCGTCCGCGGCTCCGGCCTACGACACGGAAGAGCAGCAGAATATCGCTGTCTATAAGAAAGCTTTGCCCAGCGTGGTCAACATCACGTCGACCGCTGTCGCGTGGGACTTCTTTTACGGACCGGTGCCGCAGCAGGGGCAGGGTTCGGGCTTCGTTCTGAACAAGGAAGGCTTGATCCTGACCAATAACCATGTGATCGAGGGCGCGCAACGGGGTGGGGTTGAAGTGACGCTCACCAACAAGCACCAGTACAAGGCAGAGGTTGTCACCGTGGACAAGGGCCACGACCTGGCGCTGCTGAAGATCAATGCACCTGACCTGGTTCCTGCCACGCTGGCTGAGACGAGTACGGGCCTGACGGTGGGACAGCGCGTTTACGCGATCGGCAATCCGTTTGGGCTTTCGGGCACGATGACGCGCGGCATTATCTCCGCGATCCGGTCGGTGCGCAGCCCCGCGAATGGCAGCCCGATCGAGGACGCGATCCAGACCGATGCGTCGGTGAACCCGGGGAATTCGGGTGGACCGCTGCTGAACTCGCGCGGTGAAGTGATTGGCGTTACGACGATGATCGCATCGAATGGGGCGGACCAGTCGTCCGGCATTGGGTTTGCCATTCCGATCAATACAGCCAAGGCGGTGCTTGACGACTTTGCGAAATATGGGCGGGTACGGCGGCCTACGCTGGACGTTGTGACGATTCCCATTGGGCCTGACATCGCGGAGCAGATTGGGCTTCCGGAGGATCATGGCCTGCTGATCGAGCGCGTGCTTCCGGGCGGCGCGGCGGAAAAGGCGGGTATGCATGGCGGGACTCAACGGGCTTACCAGGGCAACACTCCGGTGATGCTGGGCGGCGATCTGATCGTGGGATTTGACGGCCAGGAGGTCGCAAGCGCACAGGACCTCTCGGCCGCGATGAACGCGAAACGCGCCGGCGACACGGTGACGGTGACTGTCTTCCGCGGGCGCAAGCGCATGGACTTCAAGGTTACGCTGGGCGACGCGAAGGATTCGGCACAAGGTCCGCAGGCCTAAGGCAGTTGTTAGTTGTCAGTGAGGCGCATGCATAGAACGTCGAGTCATGCGGAACATGGAGAAGAGCGTGTAGCCGGGTTTCTGCGGCGTGCCCGGCGGGCGGCTGCCCCGCGGTGGAAGACGTTTGGCGCGCTTGTGGGTGCCTCCATCGTTGTGGTTGGCATTTCAGCGTGGCCGTTCACGAAGGCGCATCTGCAGGCGGTGGCGGTGCTTCGAGAGGTGGCTGGGCAGCCGATCCCGTGGATCGCGCGTGATCTGACGGTTGCTGTGACGACTGAGGACCTGAGCATTCCTATTGAAACGGCGAAGGGAAATCAACAGGTGCGCGCACGCCTGTATACGCCGGCAAGCAAGCCGGACGCCCCGGCCATGGTGATCTTCCACGGAGTGCATCACCTGGGGATCGATGAACCGCGGCTGATGTACTTCGCGGCGGCCATGGCGAGTTGCGGCATCCGCGTGTTGACGCCGGAGTTACCGGACATCAAGGACTACCGGGTGAGGCAGGACTCGGTGCGAACGATCGGCGAGTCGGTGAAGTGGTTTGCGGTGCGAACGGGCGGACCCGTGGGCGTGATGGGGCTGAGCTTTTCGGGAGGGCTGGCGCTGGTGTCAGCCGCGAACCCGCTCTACCATCCGGACTTCAAATTCGTGTTTGCGGTGGGGTCGCAGGACTCGATGGACCGCGTCAGCCAGTACTACCAGACGGGGCGAGATGTGCGCCCGGACGGCACGGTCGAGGTGCTGCCGGCGCACGAGTATGGACCGCTGGTGCTGGAGTACGAGCATCTTGAAGACTTTATTCCAAGACGCGACCTAGGGCCGGTGCGCGCGGTGCTGCAGGCTCATCTGTACGAGGACAAGGCGGCAGAGGCCGAGGCTTCCCTGGAGCTGAATGAGGTGCAGAAGCGGGAGACGCTGGAGTTGATGGATGCGACTTCTCCGGTGACGCGGGCCAGGATCGCCGCCGTGACTGCGAAACATACGGCGGAGCTTCCCGGGCTGTCGCCACTGGGACGGCTGCAGACGCTGAGCACTCCCGTCTACCTGCTGCACGGCGAGGCGGATAACATTATTCCTTCGGCGGAGACGCTATGGATGGCGAGCGAGCTGCAGAGCGATGATTTGAAGGCGATGCTGGTTAGCCCGGTGCTCTCGCATCTCAATCTGGACGGGCCGAAGCCGGGGGCGATGGATCAGTGGCGGCTGGTGCATTTTTTCGCGCTGATTATGCGGGCGGCGGAGGCGCCCGCATAAGAGGGATTGGTTACTCGGATACGAAATTGGAATTTACGGCCGGAATGCGAGGTTGAGAGATTCCGCGACGGCGATCAGCCGCTTGTCGCGCGACCATAGCGCGGTTCCGGGCGTAAGTTGCGCGGCGGCGAGCAGATGGATGTCGATGTATCCGATGCCGAGACCGTAGAGCTTGTGGTGGGAGATGAAATGCAGAGCCTCGCCGTTCGTCGCGGGGACCACTCCCGGCAGTCGTTGCAGCAGTTCCAGGATTACTTCCCGTCGAGTAAAACTACCGACCGCGATTTCGCCGATCACCATGGGGTGGGTCAGCACACTTCTTTGTCCCAGCAACCTGTACAAAGTTGCGTCTGACTTCCGCAAGTGATCAATCCAGACAGACGTATCGACGAGGATCATTTTGCCGGGCGGCGGCGTGGAATCGGCTTTGCGTTTGGCTCACTGCCTCCAAGTTTTGCGAGCCGCCATGCGGCCTCGCGCTGGATCAGCGCAGTAAGTGCCTCGCGGACCAGCGCCGATTTTTCTTTTACACCCGTGTACTCCTGGGCCGTCGCGACTAATTCATCGTCCAGCGCGATCGTCGTTCGCATAAGAGAGCCCTCCGTATGCACAAATTTTATCATCATCCGATGTGTGAATTGATGCTTGGAACAGGGATCAAAGGCGATAAGAGACAATAGTTGAATGAATACCTTGATTAGGTTGGATGAGATTCAGGCGGCGCAACGGCGGATTGCGGGCGTTGCGGTGCGGACAGGACTGCATCGGGTGTCGCCTGAGCGGCTGCGCGGTGCGGGCGTGAAAACGTTGCCGTTCGAGCTGTTTATCAAGGCGGAGAGCGAGCAGCCGATTGGGAGTTTCAAGCTCCGCGGGGCGTATAACCGGATCGCACAGCTGTCGGCAGAGGAGCTGGGGCGCGGGGTGATTACGTATTCGAGCGGCAACCACGCGCAGGGCGTGGCGTATGCGGCGCGGGCGTTGGGGGCGAAGGCCGTAATCGTGATGCCGGATAATGCGCCGGAGGTGAAGATCGAGGCGACCAGGGTGCTGGGTGCGGAGGTGGTCTTCGTGGGGCCCGCGAGTTCCGCGCGCAAGGCGAAGGCGGAGGCGTTGGCGGAGGAGCACGGGTATACCGTGATTCCTCCGTATGACGATCCGGCGATTATTGCCGGGCAGGGGACGTGCGGGCTGGAGATTCTGGAGCAACTTGGGGTGGTCGCAGCCGGGGATACGGTCGGCGGCGTGGTGATTCTGTCGCCGGTGTCGGGCGGTGGATTGCTGAGCGGAATTTCGACGGCGGTGAAGCTGGCGATGCCGGAGGGCGCGGAGGTACAGGTGTGGGGGGCGGAGCCGGAGCTGGCGGCGGATGCCAAGGAGTCCTTCGACACCAAGACGCTGGTGGAGTGGCCGGCGGCGAAGACGACGCGGACGATCTCGGACGGGCTGCGCACACAGTCGCTGGGCGGGTCGAACTTTGAGCACATTTTGCGCTTTGTGGACGGCATTGTGACCGTGTCGGAGGACGAAATTCTGGCTGCGATGCGGATCATGCTGGAGGCGACCGGGCTGGTCGCGGAGCCAAGCGGGGCAGTGACGCTGGCGGCCGCGATTTTCCATCATGCCGAGCTGCCGCGCTGCGCGAGAATGGTTGCAGTGCTGAGCGGCGGAAATATTGAGCCGGAACTGCGGAAGCAACTGGATGCGGGTGCGGCGGCGAATGCTTCCGCGTAAGGGACAGAGGAGTCTAACCAGGACTATGACGTCTTCATCGATGATACGAATGCGGATGCAGGTTTCGGCCGTGGCGGCGGGGTTGATGGTTGCGATGTGCGGTGCTGGGACGGCACATGCTCAGAAAAAGAAGCCGAAGAACATGCCTCCGGGCTACGACCAGGCAGTGCGGGCTACGGTGGTGCATCCTGCGATTGTGTATGTCTCGACCGAGGACAACGCGCAGCATATTGCGGACGTCGGGCCCGGGCATGAGGTCGCGGTGATGGAGACGAACGGCGCATGGGTGCGGGTGTTCGCCAACACCGATGTGGCCGATGATGACGACGATAGCAGCAAACCGGAGTTCAGCACCGACGAAACGGTTACGCCGGCTTCGGGCTGGATTCGGAACAAGGGACTGGTTTCGCCGTCGACGCCGAACGGCGATGCGATTCTTTATGGAACTGCCGCGAACCTTGAAGAGGAGGCCACGCGGCCGCACGCTCCCAAGGATGCCGCTGATGAAGCCCACTTGCTGTATCGGAGAGTGGCGGAGTATTTTCCAAACTCGCCGCTGGCGCCCGAGGCGGCGTTTCGCTCGGCGGATGTGCGCTGGCAGATTGACCGCGCGGATAACCGCACGCTGCCTTCGGCGAAGGAGCAGGAGGCTTATCTGCGGCCACAGATTTACGAAGGCGAGATGAAGAAGGTGATGAAGCTGTACCCGGCGACGAAGTTTGCCGCGATGGCTGCGTACGACCTGATCGACAACAAGCTTTGCGGGGATTGGCAGGGGCTGCCAAAGTGTCCGGAGATGGAGGCTGGCCTGTATGAGAAGTATGCGGACAAGTATCCGGACAGCCCGAAGGCTGCGCAGGCGCTGTACGAGGCGATCTACCGCGAGGGCGTGCTGGTGTCGATGTATCTGGTCGAAGACAATAAGAAGCGGTCGGACCAGGCTGTGGCGAGCACGCAGTCGCTGGCGGCGGCGTTGAAACAGAAGTATCCGCAGTCGGACTATGCGGCGCGTGCGGCGAGCATTGCGTATCGCGTGGCGCAGCAGATTGCGGTGTATGGGAACGATCGGGACTGAGGGAAGTTGCTGGTTGTTAGTTGCTGGTTGCGGCTTGACCTTCCAGGAGGAGGAGAGATTGGCAAGAGAGCACAGGTATTCTGTCACGGTAACGTGGACCGGGAATACCGGGACGGGAACGTCAACGTACCGGAGCTACGAGCGGGCGCATGAGATTTCGGCTGAGGGGAAGCCGGGGATTGCTGCGTCGTCGGATCGTGCGTTTCGCGGAGACGAGTCGCGCTGGAATCCAGAGGAGTTGCTGGTGGCGGGATTGTCTTCGTGTCACCAGCTTGCGTATCTGCACCTATGCGCGGTTGCCGGGGTCGTCGTGGTGGACTACGTGGACCATGCAGAGGGCGTGATGGCTGAGACGCCGGATGGCGGCGGGCATTTCGTGCAGGTCATGTTGCATCCTAAGGTGACGGTGACGGCGGGAAGCGATCGGGCGAAGGCGCTCGAATTGCACCACGAGGCGCACGCGCTGTGCTTCATCGCCAATTCGGTGAACTTTGCTGTCGAGCATGAGGCGGAGATCGTTGCCGAGTGAAGCCGGCTAATTCCCTTCCCTGTGTTTCTTCAAATGCTCACGGGGCACCTTTAGAATAGAAGGATGCCAATCTATCAGGTTATTGTCCTGGCCATTGTGCAGGGACTCGCTGAGTTGCTGCCGGTTTCGAGTTCGGCCCACGTTGTTGTTGCAGAGAAGCTGATGGGGCTGGACCCATCGACGCCGCAAATGACACTGCTGCTGGTTATGTTGCATACCGGGACGATGTTCGCGGTGATTGCGTACTTTTGGAAGCAGTGGGGGAAGACGTACTTTGCCAGTGCGGACGCGTTCAAGCGTGTCGCGGTGCGGCTGATCTATGCCACGTTTCTGACGGGGATTGTGGGCGAGGTACTGATCAAGGTGGTGGAACACACCATGTTCAAGGGCGCGCCCAAGGCGGAGATTGAAGAGCTGTTTGGGCGACTGGACCTGGTTGCGCCTGCATTGGCATGCGCGGGCCTACTGATTCTGATCGCCGGGCTACGCGAGAAGGGGCTCGATGCCGCAAGGGCAATGAAGGCCGCGACCGCGAGCCTGACGGGCGACAGCATCACCCGGCGGCCGAGTGGCAGCGTCACGATGCGGCAGGCGGGTTGGATGGGGCTGGTGCAGGGCCTGTGCCTTCCGTTCCGCGGATTTTCGCGGTCGGGTGCGACGATCTCCGCGGGCATGTTAACGCACGCGAGCAAGGAACGCGCCGAGCGATTCAGCTTTGCGCTCGCGGTGTTGATCACGCCCTTCGCGATCGGACGTGAGGCGATGCGGCTGCTTCACGCGACCCACGAGGCGGCGGCGACAGGTGCGCCGATCGATCTGCACGGGACGCTGGTGGTCAGCCTGCTGGGTGCAGTTTTTGCGTTCCTTGCAGGGCTGGTGGCGCTGAAGTGGCTGAGCGCCTGGCTGGAGGAGGGGCGCTGGTATCTGTTTGGAATTTATTGCCTGGTGGCGAGCGTCGTGGTGTTCTGGCTGCATACGCGGGGATACTAAGGACCAAGGCTGATCGAGCCCTGGCCTATCTCAGAGGTAGGTGCGGCAATCTCAGGCGCGATGAGCTTCTCGTACTCCTCGATGGTGAGCAGCGCGCGCGTGGGCTTACCATACGTGGTGATAATTACCGCGCCTCGCTTCGCTGCCTCCGATAGGTCGCGAAATGTACTTCGGCGAAGCTGCATGCTGGTGAGCGTGGTGGTCGGCATTGCTTCTACCTCGGCTACCAGCTATTGCCTTGCTGGAGGAATTCGGCGCTGACGGGGTTCTCGTAGACCGAGTAGTCGCGGGTCACGACCGTGAGGCCGCTTTCGGAGACGAAGTAGTTTTTCTTGTCTTCGCTAGGGTCATAGCCGATGACG
>DASWCA010000588.1:0-1577 GCA_036390355.1 Acidobacteriaceae bacterium | reverse complement strand
TGGCGGCGACGACTTTTTCCGCGGGGAATGGAACGCCGATGATTCCGGTGGACGAAGGAACGACTTCGTCGAAGATGCAGCCGAAGGATTCGGCGGTGGCGACGCAGGTGGCGACGCATCCGTCGATTCCAGGCGTGCCAGTGGCGCAGTTGGCGTTGCCTGCGTTGACGAGGACCGCGCCGACGCGTCCTCCGGTAGCCAGCAAATGGCGCCGGCCGACGATGACGGGCGCCGCGACCACGCGGTTCGAGGTATACATGGCCGCGCCGACCGCGCCACGCGATGGTACTGCGACCGCCAGGTCCAGGTTGCCACTCGCCTTGATTCCCGCGCGCACCGCACCCCATTGGAAGCCTTGCGGCATCGGCCCCATCGTCAAATCTGCATCATCCGTCATGTTTTTACTTTACCAAGCCGAGAGCAGAGGAAATGTTGGACTGATCCGCCTCGTGACAAAATGGTTGGGAGACATTATGCCAAACGAGATTGTTCCTGAATCCTTGCCCACCATTGAAGACCCCTCCGAATCATCCACTGAATCGTTTGGCGATTTGCTGAAGCAGTTCGAGCAGTCCCATTCCCACAAGGCCGACGACGGCACGACGCAACTGGAAGGCACGGTCGTCTCGCTCGACGCGGAGTTTGTGTATCTGGACATCGGATACAAATCAGAGGGCATTCTGCCGCGCACCGCATTCGAGAACAACGCTGACGGAGTAGCGCTGGGAGACAAGTTTCGGGTGTCGGTGAAGGGCCGCAATGCCGAGCGCTACTACGAGCTTTCGCGTCACAAGGTGATTCAGCCTGTCGACTGGGCCTCGCTGGAAGAGGCGTTCGCGCAAAAGACTGCCGTGGTCGGGATGGTGACGGCGGTGGTGAAGGGCGGCCTTACCGTCGATGTTGGTGTGCGCGCATTTATGCCGGCTTCACGCAGCGGCGTGCGCGATGCGGCGGAGATGGAGAAGCTGGTGGGGACGGAGATTACGTGCCGCATCACCAAGCTCGACGTCACCGACGAAGACGTCGTGGTCGACAGGCGCGTAATTGTTGAAGAGGAGGCGCGCTCGGCTGCGGCGAGTCGCTACGGGACGTTGAAAGAAGGCGATATTGTCAGCGGTACGGTGCGGAGTCTTGCTGCGTATGGAGCGTTCGTCGATCTTGGCGGAATCGATGGCTTGCTGCATATCAGCGATATTGCGTGGAGCCGCGTGGAGAAGCCGGATGACGTGCTGACGGTGGGGCAGGAGTTGCGGCTGAAGGTGCTGAAGGTCGACGCGGACAGTAAGCGGATTTCGCTGGGGTTGAAACAGCTTGAGGCGGAGCCCTGGGAGACCGCGGCGGAGAGATATGCGGTCGGCCAGCGGATTACCGGTGCGGTGACGAGGCTGATGGACTTCGGCGCGTTCGTTGAGTTGGAGCCGGGAATTGAAGGGCTCGTTCATGTTTCGGAGATGTCGTGGGTGAAGAAGGTTCACAAGCCGAGCGACATTCTGAAGGCGGGAGATGTGGTGGAGACGGTGATTCTGTCTGTCAGTCCCGCTGAGCGGCGTATTTCGCTTGGGTTGAAGCAGGCGCTC
>DASWCA010000587.1:0-5811 GCA_036390355.1 Acidobacteriaceae bacterium | reverse complement strand
ACGGTGTAGGTGGTGAGAACGGGCGCTCCTCCGACGGCGCTCGTGACCGGGATCTGCAGCGTTCCGGCGGCGCGTGCGGGGTCCGGGATGAACGTGACTGCGATGCTGCAGTTGGCTCCGGGTGCAAGCGCGCCGCAGTTGCTTGTGGCGAGAAAATTCGTCGCGGTTGAGCTGCTGGTCGTTGCGATTGGCGAGCCAATCTGCAGGCTGCCCGCGCTGGTGTTGGTCAGCGTGACGCTCTGCTGCGAGGCTGTAGCGCCCGGGACGTTGCTGAAGGTGAGTGACGTGGGATCGAGCGAGAGGCCGGGATCGGGAGAGCCGTATCCCGTGAGCGTTGCAGACGCAGTCAAGCTGCCCGCAAGGAATGTAAGTGTTCCGGCGCGTGGGCCTGCGGCTGAGGGCGTGAAGGCGACCTCAACGAAACACGACGCGGTGTAGGCGAGCGAGCCACCGCACGGCCCACCTCCGCTGGGACTGGAGGCAACTGAGAAATCGCCCGTGATGTCTGGGGTGGCGAGGGTGATCGGGCTTCCCGTCGCGACCAGGTTGGTGAGCGTGAACAGGGCGCTGTCGCTGGTGCTGTGGATGGGTACAGGGCCAAAGTCCTGCGTGATGGGCGTCAGTAGAAGTCCGGTGAGTGCGAGACCGTTTCCGCCAAGGGAGAGTACGTATGGGTTGCCGCTTGCTGCAGAAGTGAGCGTTAGCGTGCCTGCTTCCAGCCCGAGCGCAGCCGGGATGAACCTCACTCCGAGCCAGCAGTTGAAGCATGTTCCGGAGACGCCTGTGGCGAACGCGCTGCCCGGCGGCTGCCCGAGCCCGTAGCCGATGTCTTCGACCAGCGCAGCGGTGAAAGGCGATCCTAATGTGGTCGAGGCAGTTGTGGCGGCGAGGCTGGTAAACGGCTGCGCAATCTTGTACCACTGAACGGCCGGCTGACCCGCGATGACTCCGCCGAAGGTCAGCGCGCCATTATTCGCGGGCGATAAGATTCCCGTGCCCACGCCTGAGAGCGTCACGTAGGCAGGCGTAGTCCCGGCTCCCGCGGTGACCGCGAGGATTCCCTGGCGCGTGCCGGGTTGCGACGGCGCAAAGCTGACGACGACACTGCACGTGGCGCCTCCGGCAAGCGTCGCGCCACAACTGATCGTATCCGTAAAATCGCCGGTGAGGACGAGCGACAGCGCAAACGCCGACGTACCGGTGTTTTGGATGGTCAGCGTCTGAGTGGTGCTGGAAACGCCCGTGACCACGACGTCGTTGGCGAAGTTGAGCGATGTCGCCGAGACAGTGAGGTTCGGATTGACACTGACGCCGTTGGCGGCGGGTTGCGGCAGCGACCTGCCCGTCACCAATGCGGTGAGTCCCTGGTCGAGCGCGAGGGTCACCGAGTCGGCGGAGGGAGCACGCGCAGCCTGGTAGGCGAGTTGAAGCTGGCAGACTGTGTGCGGCTCCAGTAAGCCGGGGCATCCATCCGCGACGGAGAAGGGCGACGTGCCCGGAAGCGTGACCGCTTGGTGTGCAATGGCTGTGCCCGAATTATTCGAGAGGTACAGATAGCGAGGAAGCCGCAGCCCGGCGATGTATTGCGTGCCAAAGTCAACCTCGCCGGATGAGAGGGAGAGTGCGGCAGCCTGGACGTATGCGTTCACCTGCACGTCGCGCGAGCCGATCAGCCAATTCTGGTGGATCGTGCCATCGTTGACCGGGTTACTCGACGCAGTCAGCCCCAGCGCGATGTGGCAGGATCCGCCGGGCGCGAGCAATTTGGAGTTTGTACCGGCGAGCGTGCAGTCGGTAGTTGTTTCGGTCAAGCTGTAGGGCAGCGTGCTTTTGATGTTGGTGTCGAGCGCGGAGTGGAAGACCTGGCTCTGCTGCGTAAGATTTGAAACGGTGATGGTTCGCGCAACGGCGCCGCTGGCTGAACTGACGATGCCGAAATCGAGTTCCTTTGGCGAGAAGACGACCGTGACTGGAACGACGCCGGCCGCTAGCGCAGGCAGAGTCGCAGTCTGCGTGGCGGAGTTTGTTGCCGAGACAGTGATGCTGCCTGGCCCGCTGCCCGTGAGAGCAATACTGCATTCGCCTCCAGCAGCGAGCGCCGTGCCGCAGTCGCCGGTGAACGCAAAGCCGGTGACGAATACATGAAGTCCAATCGCCTGCGCAGAGCCGAGATTGCGCAGCGTGAGATTCGGCGAATCGTCCAATGAGAGCGCGAGCGCCGCCGTGGCTGCCGCTGCGGTCGCCGGGATCGTAAGCTTGGCCAGGTATGCCGCCGACCCTGCGCACAGGCTCCCGGCGCACCCGGACGGCGGCAATACTGCATCGCGCACCTTCGAAGCGAGTGCAGCGGTCGGGGTGTTTGCCAACGGGAGATCGAAGGTCTGCGTCGCCAGCAGGCTCTGACTTGCATAGGGGGAGAAACTGCCGCCCGCGATGGCGTTGCCACTTGCGTCGGCGGCGATGCTGGTCAGCGCGACCGGCGCGCCTGCGTTGCCCGGATTTGCTGCCGCTATTCCACCGAAGCGCGCTGTCTGGTCGACCATGTTCGCGGCGTTTACGCGCACGGCAAAGCTGTTTCCGATGTTCGAGAGCGGCGCCAACGGCAGCAGAGGCATGCTCAAGCTTCCGTCGACCCATGCCGTACCTGCGGGTCCAGCCGCGACGAAAGACTGCGACCCCGGAGCGAGCACGGTCGATCCCAGGATTGCGCTGCCGTCGAGGGGCATTCGGAGCAGCACTTGATAGCCAGTCGCGATCAGTGGTGCCTGCACAGTTGCAACCGGGAACTGGCCTAACGAGACGGAGCCGGAGAGAAGTAGGTTGTTGGCTGCCGTATCGATTGCGAGCGAAGTGATCCCGGCCCCCGGAATAAAGGTAGAGAACGTAATGCCATCGCCCGCCGGAGTCAGCCTGGTGAGAAAGCCCGAGGTCGCGCCGAGCGTCTCCGGCACGACTGCCGCGATGGTCGGGTAACCGGGAGATGTGGTCGTCCCGGCGATGTAGGCATTGTCGGCTGAGTCGGCGACGATCGCTGCAGGTGTGGTGTTGCCGTTCGCGCCGCTGAGGTAGGTCGCGTAAAGTAAGGAATCGCCGTTAGCAGAAAACTTCTCGACGAAACCATTTGTCGTGCTGCCGTACGCCGGTGTCTGAATGATCCCTGAAGGTGTCACGGGCAGAGTCGCGGCGAAGATGCTTCCGGCGATGAAGACCGCGTCCGCAGTGGCTGCGATCGAACTCGCCGCCATGGCTCCGCCGCCCGCAAATGTCACGAATACGGTGTTCAACTTCGCATCAAACTTAGCCACGAAGGAGTTGGTCGAGGTACCGGACAGGTTGGGGAAAGCGGCGCCCGCCGTGGCAGTCATGGCGCCGGAGGTCGTGGTTCCCGTGATGCAAATGTTGCCCGCCGGGTCGAGCGCCATCGCCAGGCCAATGTCACCCTTCGCGCCGATCTGCGCCTGCGCCAGGATGTTGGTCGCGGCCGCATCAGTCTTCAGCAGCCGCACGCCATCCTTCTCATCGATCAGCAGGTAGAGACTGCCCTGCGCGCCGACGCGGATCGCGTTGATCTGCCCCTCGTTGGCGACGGAGCGAAGCCCTGCGAAAGTTAGTTGCTGCGGGCCTGTCGGCGGTCCATCCTGCGCGTGCAGCGCGAACCCCAGCCCGCAGACAAGGGTGCAGATCGCCGAACGCAATAGGCGTGGGCGCAATCTTCTGCGCGCTGCATCGAAGTTTGAGACTGGGCCCGCGGGCGTACCAGTCCAGTCGAATCGCATCATGGTCATCTGGCTGCGGCGTTACGCGGAGTGCAGCCTGCCCTCAATATCCATGGAACCGAGCGGTTTAAGTTGTCCTGATTTGAGAATTTACGGACGACGCAACTATACCCTGCCGATTCGGGAATAGGTACCGTTACTTTGCTGCAGGTTGAGGCTCGCGGGCCAGCGTTGCGCTGAGCGAGCCTTCAGGTCCGTCGGCGATCCCGGTGTCGAGCAGGGAAGCCAGACCACAAGCGCGCATCTCGCGGTCAAATGAGACGTGGCTGGTGTAGTGGATCGCCTGCACTCCCAAGGCCGCCGCAGCCTCGACATTCTCTTTGCGGTCGTCGATGAAGAGGATGTTGGCGAGCGGAGTATTCAAGGCTTCGGCGGTCTTGACGTAGATCGCTGGTTCGGGTTTCGCCATAAACAGAGCATGCGACCAAACGCAAAGCTCAAACCTGGAAAGCCACGGGAGTTTCGCGACGATGCCTTCGGCAATGCGGTCGCCAATGTTCGACAGGATCGCGGTGCGGATGCCTGCGCGCTGCAATCGCCCCGCCCACTCGACCATGGGCAGATTTGGTTGCGTCCACAGGTCGACATCAATGAGGAAAAGGGCCGTAATCTGCGCGTCATCGAGCGTTATGCCGGCATGTGCGGCCACCGCGTGCCAGTAGGCCAGGCCGGTCAGCGCGCCGCGGTCGTAGTCGTGACGGAATTCCCAATAGCTCGCATGCAAACGGTCATCATCGAGTCCGGTAATCGAGCACATCTTGGCCCAGGCCACTGGATCGGGCGGTGCTGAGAGCACCATGCCATAGTCGAACAGGACGACGTTGATACGGCTTGCGGGGCTCGCTGCGGCGGATGTGTGATTCTCTGGGAATGGAAAGGACATCTCTTTCGATTGTAGGCGATTTACCCTTAGCTGATTATCAAGTTAGCTCCGGCGTTTTTAGAAAAGCGCTGAAAGCGCGCCATATACCAGCCTAGGCCGAAGGCCTAGGCTGGTGCAGGGGAAAATGGTTTAGGGCTGAAGGCCCGACATATGAAGCCTCAGCAGCTAAGGCATTCATGGCCTGACTGGTCATTCTCGGATATGCCTGAGCTAACTTGATAATCATCTACCCTTAACTCAGCGGCGATGACCCATACCGCCGAGGATTGTGTGCGCGATGGAATTAGAGATGTGGACTCCGGGGTTGCGTCGCTGGCTGGACGAATGCGCGCGCGAAGCGGGATTCGACGCGTCCGGCGTCGCCGAGGTCAGCGATCCTGAGAGCCTCGCCGCCGCCCAGGACGCGGAACGATTCTCCGAATGGGTGGAATCCGGACGGGCCGGCGAGATGGAATATCTCAAGCGGCGTGACGAGGAGGGCAACCTCTTTCGCAGCGCTTTGCAGGTGGCGCTGCCGTGGGCGCGTTCGGTGGTGGTATGCGCGATGAATTGCAACGCCGAGGCGCCAAGGTCGATCGAGGCCGCACCGCCGGACACGGGTTGGATCGCCTGCTATGCCTGGAGCGGACGCACGCTGGAGGATGGGACACAGGTTCCGACGGATTACCACAACGAGTTGCTCGGACGGTTGCGCCGAATCGAAGCGGGGCTGCTCGCACAGACTACGTGCACCACTCGATGCTATGTCGACACCGGGCCGCTGATCGAGCGCAGTCTCGCCGCGCAGGCAGGCGTGGGCTGGATCGGGAAGAATACCTGCGTTCTGAACCAGACGCTTGGCTCATGGATTCTGCTGGGTGTGATCGTCACATCCTTACCTGTGGAGGCGCAGGAGCCGGCAGTGCTGGCGGCCGACCGCTGCGGCAGTTGTACCCGATGCATCGATGCCTGTCCGACGGACGCACTGCTCGGTTCAAGTGCCCCTGACGCTCCGCGCGAGATGGATGCTTCGCGCTGCATAGCTTACCTGACCATCGAAAAGAAGGGCGCGATCGAGGAAGGTCTGCGCAGTGCGATGGGCCGGCAAGTGTTTGGGTGCGACATCTGCCAGGACGTCTGTCCATGGAACCGCAAGGCTCCTATCGGCAGTCG
>DASWCA010000586.1:0-8392 GCA_036390355.1 Acidobacteriaceae bacterium | reverse complement strand
GCCGCGCCGGAATCGACAGAAACGCCCGTGTATCGTCGTTGAAGCCAACGGTGTTGTAGAAGCCCGCCGTCTCCGTCGCCGCCTCGCGAAAGCGCATCATCCCTTCCGGCGAGTCGAGGAACCACCACGGCGGCCCCAGCTTCACCGACGGAAAGTGTCCGGCGATCGGAGCCAGTTCGCGCGAGAACGTCGTCTCATCCAGCGTAAACAGGATCAGCGTGAAATTCGGCTCGTTGCCATACTTCGACAGCAGCGGCCGCAGCGCGCGCACATATTCGGTCGGCCCGGGAATGTCCGCGCCCTTATCGCGCCCGAACTTCTCATACACCAGCTTGTTGTAGTTGCGCACCGATCCAGGATGAAGCTGCATCGTCAGCCCATCCTCAACGCTCATGCCCGCCAGTTCCGTCAACATCTGCGCCTGGAACAACTCCACATCGCCCGGCTGCACCTTGCCGCTATAAATCCGGCCATAAAGCCGCTCGGCCTCCTGCAACGGGAGATCCGCAGTCTGTGCGGTCAGGTGCCCATGGTCCGTTGCCGTCGCGCCATTCTTCTTGAAGAATGCGCGCCGCGAACGCAACGCCGAGAGATACCCCTTCCAACTCGACACATCCTCGCCGGAGACTTCGCCCAGCTTCTTCAAATTCTCCTGGAAGCCGGTATACTCCGCATCCACCACGGCATCCGGACGAAACGTCGGCAGGACGCGCCCTTTCCAACCCGACGCTTTGATCGCCTGGTGGTACTCCAGCGAATCGACCGCGGCATCCGTAGTGGAAAGCACCTCAATATTGAACCGCTCAAACAGCGCGCGCGGCAGAAACTCCGGTGTCTGCAACTTCTTCGCGATCAGCTCGTAATACTCATCCGCATTCGCCGGCGACAGCCGGTCGGTCAGACCAAACAGTTCGCCGAACGAATAGTCCAGCCACAGCCGTGTGGGTGTGCCGCGAAACAGGTAATAGTTCTTTGCGAATATCCGCCAAACCTCGCGCGGATCGGCCTTTTCCTTGCCGTCCGCCTGTGGAATCCCCAGCGACTCCAGCGAAACGCCCTGCGAGTACAGCATCCGGAAGATGTAGTGGTCGGGCTGTATGAACAGCGCGGCCGGATCGGGAAACGGCTTATTCTCGGCGAACCAGCGCGGGTCAGTGTGGCCGTGTGGCGAAAGGATGGGCAGGTCGCGAACAGTCTCATACAGCTTCACGGCTACGGCGCGGGCGGTGGATTCGGCGGGAAATAGCCGGTTTGCATCAAGCATGGGGTGCCTTACTCCTCGAATGGGGCGCAGATTTTTGACTCTGACCTCGTTGCCACGCGATATTTCGCGAATTCAACCCGCCATGAGCCGTATGCACGCCGACTAAGAAGTCTACTGGCAGCCTGAACTTAGGTCAAACTTACGCACCGGAAATGCCGCATAGCGGAGCCGCACATTACGCCCCCTCAGAAGCGTCATCCTGACTCGCCCTCTCAGAAGCGTCATTCTGACTCGGCCCCTCAAGAGCGTCATTCTGACTCGCCCTCTTGGAAGCGTCATTCTGACTCGAAGAGTCAGAATCTCCGTAGTTGTCTTTCCCCGGCAGCGGAACAGCCGAAGTCACCTCGGCCGGCGAAGGCCCTCGCCTCTCCTGATCGAGCACGCCATATCTCACAAACGTAAACGCCATCGCATACGCAAGCCACGCGGCAAACAGCAGGTCATAGACCACGGCGTGGCCCTGTCCGGCAAAGCCCAACGACGCAACGACAACAACCACCCCCGAGGCGACGATTCGCCCCAATCTTCCACGACGTTTCCGTCGCCGCTTCCAGGGCAGAGTGATTGCAACCAGGAACGCCGTCAGTGCCACTGCCGCACCTATCCCAAGAGCCGCCTTGAACAGGTCGAATCCGTCACCCTCCGCGCTCGACCACTGGAAATACGTCGCCACCCGCGGCAATAGCCAGATACTCGAATAAAATCCCGCCGCGCCGCCACCCGCAAGAGCAACGACCGCATAAACAATTCGCGCAGGCAAGCTGAATGAGTTCATGCCACCAGCATAGTTCAGTCCCGGCAAAAACCCGCAGCGGCATTCGCCGATGCCCGCCGCCTTTTCAACCAACAACCAGCAACGTTCTTTCTTCCCTGCGCTCAGTAATTCACCGTATTCGCCGTAGCCATCCCCGTGATCTTGATCAGCTTGTTGGTTTGGGTATCGAGAGCCCAGATGTTCCCAAGCAGGTCGACCCCGATCAACGACGCGCTCACCGCTCCCGGATACACCGACCCGTTGGTCGACGTCGCTGTAGCGTTGACACCAACTCCCGCAGGCTGTAGCCCGTACGTTTGCGTGCCAGCGTTGTACGGTGTCAGCAGCGTTCCGCTGGAACTGATCTCGCCCAGGTACGCGGAGTAAGTAACCGTGCCGGTAAAAGTTACCGACGTCGACCCGACAACGCCCGTAGCGGCAGCGCCGCCGGTAAGGAACCAGAGATTTCCCCCTCCATCCAGGACAGCCGATCCGATGAGCAAGCTGCCGGCGGAATAGGGATCGCCGGCGGTCGTCGATGTGCTCCCATACGTTGGAATCAGCGGCAGCGTCGTTGGTCCCACGTCGCAGAAGACCGCAACGCCGGCGTTGGTCATCGTTCCGGCACCCGTCTCGGAATAGCCCCACACTTGATTGTGAGCGTGGTCATATTCCAGGCTGAGAGTGACCAGGTCGAACGCCTGAGCCGGATTAGGCATCCCGAATATATTGGACTCCGGGTAGAAGCAGCTCTGGCTAGTCGGCGCCGAGGCGGCGAACGCCCCTGCCGCATTCACCTTGCCAATCGTTGTCGTCCCCGAGAACCAGCCGTTGCCCAAGCCGTCAGTTGCCGGAGGACCAAGAAAAGTCGGCCCTGCGAGAGTGCAGAAATTGCCACTGGGCGTGATGACCGTGCCACTCGAATCCATCTCAAAGTAGCAAGCGCTGGAACCGAACGGTGTCTCTCCCCAGATATTGCCCAGAGCATCGATCCTGATCGGACCTGCCTGGTGGGAACCGTTGATGTAACCATTGCCCGGACCGGTCCCGGTGAATGTGGTCGCGATCCCGGAACTCCATCCCGTCGATGGAGAAAGCGCGGTGCCCGTCGAGTTGAACTTCGATATCGTGTTGTTCGCATTCAAAGCATAGACATTCCCCGAGGCATCGGGGACCAGGCTGGTGGGATAGTAAAGGCCGCCAGTCCCAGGCGAGACCGTAAACAGCTGATTGAAATTGTTGTCGTAGACCGTAACAATGCCTGGAAGATCGGTGCTGGTATTGGCTACGGTGTCGTAGCTGTATCCGCCTGTATAGATCCAGGCATGCCCATTGGAGTCGAGCGCCCCGGAACGAGTGTTCACTGGCAGAGTGTAGCCGACGCTGGCGGTAAAGTCCGTCGGCACCGACGTATAGTACGGCTGAAATGGCGGGTTGGACACGATCAATCCATAGAGCTGCAAAGTGTTGTCCCCTGGCGACTGAATCATATGCAGCGTCGCTGCAATTGTGTCGGTCGTCGTCCCGGTCAGCGAAAGCAGTTTGCCGCACGGCGTCGAATCGCCGGCCGTCCCGCCCGAAGTGTTGACGCACGCCGCCAGGATGTCCGCCAACGTACTCAATTGCACCTCGGGAATCTGGAGGTTTGTTGTAGTGGCAAACTGCCCGGTTGAGAAATCGTAGATGGATAGAGTCTGTTGAAATGCCGCTGCCATCGCTGTGGGATTCGATGGGGCTGCTCCAATATGCGTGTAGTCCGTCATAAAGGGCGCCAGCGTCTGCACGCTCGCCACCGTCGACAATTCATTGACCACCACAAACGTGGAACTGGTCAGCGTACTGCACGTCCCAAGCACGGCCATCTGCGCGATAACGGAATTGTTCACCGTTCCCGGAAGCCCCGGATTGCCGCCCGTGGCGACCAGATACACCAGCGGATTCAACGCCGGACACGTGTAGGTCCCCGTAATGCTGAAGCTGCCGTCGTTGCCGGTCAGCACCGTTGAGGTGAGCAGCGGGGTCGACGCACCCTGGTTCGTAGTCATGTTCGCCGCATACAATTGGATCGTCGCACCAGAGATAGGCTGCTGCCCGCCATGAACATTGCCTGAGATTCTAGGCAGCACGGACGCGGTTGGCGGCCCTTCCAAATTTGCCAGAGAGCAACCGGAAACCAGGAAGCACGCAAGGGAGAGGGCAAGAGAAACAGTACGACGCGACACGCTCACGGAGACACCTCGAACGATGAGATCTCAGCAGCAGGGGCCCGTCCAACAGGAGTAGGTCATTGATTTCAACACATTCAAACGCACGTCGTCTATATAGAGCCTCCCAAAAATGGAAATATTTGGATGATCGTTTATCGCGCAGCCCGCAAATAGTTTCGCGTTGTCATTCTGAGCGAAGCTCAGAATCCCCGTATTTCGCCGTTGCTTGTTTCATCCCGGCGGAGTTCTAGGGCTTAATCACAATCTTCATCGACCCCGCCTGCGGATGCGACGCCAGATCGATCGCCTTCACCGCATTCTCCAGCGAAAACCGATGCGAGATCAGCCGCGTCAGATCGAAGCTTCCGTCGCGATAGCCCGCAAACACCAACTCCGCAACCTCATCGTTGATCGCCACCGAAGCCGAATACGACCCCATCAGCGTCTTCTCGTCCATGCAAACCGCCGCGGGATCGAACGGCGCTTCCCCATGCTGCGTCGACGCAAACAGCATCACGCGCCCGCCCGGCCGCACCGCGTCCATCGCCGTCTTGATCAGCGCGTCCGCGCCCACCGCGACCAGCGCAACATCCGCGCCACGGCCCTCGGTCGCCGCCTTTGCCGCAGCCGCCACATCGCCGCGCGCATCCAGCGGCCGATCCAGCCCGAACTTCGCCGCAATCGTATGCCGCTCCGCGTAGAGGTCACTGGTCAACACCGTCGCTCCGGTCCGCCGAGCCAACGCCGCCAGCAGAATCCCAATCGGCCCCTGCCCGATCACCAGCACCGTCTCATCCGGCTGCAGCCCGAGCAGCCGAACCGCCTTGAAGCACGTATTCACCGGCTCGATAAACGCCGCCTGCTCAAACGGGATGTCGTCGGGCACCTTCACCAGCCCGCCCGTCGCCACGATCCAATCCATCACGCGGATATATTCGGCGAACCCGCCACCCGCCGGCGCGAATCCCGCGGTGCATCCGACCTTCTTGTACGTCTCGCACTGCGCAAACGTCTGCTTGCGACAGTAGTAGCACTTGCCGCACGGAATATGGTGATACGCCATCACGCGGTCGCCAATTGCGAAATTCGAAACGCCATCGCCCACCATCGCAACCGTTCCCGCCATCTCGTGTCCGAAGATACGCGGCGCCGAGTGCGAGCCCGAATGAATCTTCTTCAAATCCGTTCCGCAGATCCCGCACGTATCGATCCGCACCAGCACCTCGCCCGCGCCAATCGTTCCATCCGCATTCAGTGGCACCGGAACCGTCTCCACCCGCACATCGTTGATGCCGCGATACACCGCCGCCCGCATCGTCTGGGGAATCGTCGGCAGCGTAACAATCGGCTTCGCGCTGATCTTCGCCGCACTGATCTTCTCTGCCCCAATCGCCCCGGTGCTGATCCGGTCCGCACGAATCGGTGGACAACCGATACGCTCCGCGCTGATCTTCGCCGCGCTGATGGGCGCAGTCCGAATTCGCGCTCCCACACCCGTCGCTCTCATTCCGTTTAAATCAGACGACATTCTTCTCTTCCATTGCAGATCGTTTTCTGTACCAGTCTAGCTCGCCCTCAAGCGCCGCCGTCAGCGCATTCACCGCCGCGCCACTACCACGCCCCAGCGCGATCACCTTCCCCCATATCGCCGGCCGCAGCGCCGCGTGCAGAGCAAACGCTCCCTCGCGAAACTGCCCATCCGGAGTCGCAAAGCGCCCCAGCCCATCCACTTCGAAATCCGCTTCATCGGAGATCGCTTTGATCGCCTGAAAGTGGAGCCCATGTGCCCGCGCCAGCCGGGCAACCGCCGCCGCTTCCATATCCACCGCCGCAGCCCCATACGAATCGCGCAACCGCGCCTTCTCGCGCACACTCGCAACAACATCCGCGGTCACCAGCACCTGGCCACCCCGCAAGTCCGCAAACCTCTCGCCCGTCCGGCTGTCGATGACCACGCCCGCGCGAACAATCTCTCCCACGCGCAACGCAGGGTCACACGCACCCGCAACTCCCGCCGAAATCAGAGCCGTAACCGGCATCGCAGCCATCGCCGCCTGCACCGCGAGCGCTGCGCGCGCCGCCCCCATTCCCGCACACGCGACCACAGCATGTCCGTTCGTGTAGACGTTCACGTTGTGCGCAGGCTGCTTCCGCTCCCAACCCTTCACCAGCCCGCTCACTTCGCGAGGCAGAGCCACGATCAGCGCCGGACATTCTTTCATCGCGCGTCTCTCGCAAACGGCGGCGCGTACCCATGCGCGACGAACCACTCAATCGCCGCCCGCATCGCGCTGTAGATCGGCTGCACCTGAAATCCCAGCTCACGCTCCGCTTTCGCCGACGATGCAAACATCATCTTGCGCCCCATGCGCACAGCTTCAACCGTTGCCCGCGGCTCCTTGCCGCGAATCTTGCCCGTAATCGTCTCGTCGAAAAACGCGAACGCCATCGCCACCGAGTGCGGCACCTTCATCTTCGGCGAGGGGAGCCCCGTAATCGCGGACATGCGATCCAGTATCTGCTTCAGCGTCAGATTCTCTCCGCCAAGGATGTAGCGCTCTCCCGGCGTCCCGCGCTCCAGCGCAACCACGTGCATCCGTGCACCCTCCGACACATCCACCAAATTCAGCCCGGTATCGACATAAGCCGGAAATTTGCGATTCAGAAAATCCACGACAATCCGTCCCGTCGGCGTAGGCTTCGCGTCCCCCGCTCCAATCGGAGTTGTGGGATTCAGAATCATTACATGCTGCCCCGCCTTCGCAGCCGCAATCGCTTCCAGCTCCGCCAGAAACTTCGATCGCTTATACGGGCCAATCATATCGGCCAGCGAAACCGGAGTGCTCTCATCCACAATGGTGCCGTCCGTCTTGAAGCCCATCGTTGCGACGCTCGACGTGTATACCACCTTCGCCACGCCCTCTTCGCGCGCAATTCGCAGCAACTCGCGCGTCCCATCCACGTTCGCAGCGTACATCTCTTTCGGATCGCGTACCCACAGCCGGTAATCCGCCGCAACGTGTACCAGCGCATCGCATCCGCGCAACGCCGTCCGCAACGCCTCAGGCTGTCGCAAGTCCCCGACCACCACCTCAGCCGCAAGCCCTTCGATAGCCGCAAGCTTACTCGTCGCACGCGTCAGCAGCCGCAACTCCGCGCCCTCGGCAGCATAGGCCCGCGCCACATGGCTGCCGACAAACCCGGTGGACCCCGTAAGAAAGACTTTCATGATAGATCGTGCCTGGTGCAAATCGGGCGAACCTTAGTCCAGCTTCTCCGGCTCGATCTGGATATTCTTCTCGCCGGCAGCCTTCTTCTCCCAGTACTTCTTCACCCAGGCGTCAAACGTCTTGCCCGCAGCCGTATCGCGTCCCGTAAACGCAAGGCCGGCAATCTCCGAGTAGGCGATGCTGAGCCTGCCCGACCCATCGTTTGGCATAATGCGAACCAGGGAATCCGCCAGCGTAGTCCCCGTGCGGCGGTCGTAAAGATATCCCTGCACCTGGCTGCCATCCTTCCGCGTCACCGTAATATCGCCGCGATAGTCGAACGCTTTTTCCAGCGCCTCACGCACCTCGGCATCGCCGGCAAGCTCCGGCACCCAGCCCTCAAGCTGCTCGCGCTCGCGGCCTGCGGCAACCTCAATCTCGTCCGGACTCTCGTGCGAAAGTTGATCCAGTTTCGCTGCTTCCTGCGTTTGCGTCGACATCATCAATCTCCTGAAATCTCTTGCAGCGTATCGCTCGTCCGGCCCGCACCCGGCTCCGCAATCTGAACCAGCGGCGCCGGATGCGCCGGCTTCCACTCATTCAACAGCTTCATCGCGCCATCATCCGCGTAGGTGTCGAAAAAGATTGCCTTCGCCGTCTCCAGCAGCCCTTTGATCGACCCGAACGTATAGTTGACGCCGCTCGCCTCATACCCCGAATGCACCATGCAATTCGCGCACTTCGGATTGCCGGATTCCGTCCCGTAGTTCTGCCACTCCACCGTCTCCATCAACTCCTGGAACGTGTCGGCGTAGCCATCTTGCAGCAGGTAGCAAGGCTTCTGCCAGCCGAAGATCGAGAACGTCGGCATGCCCCACGGAGTGCAGGTCAGGTGCTTCTTGCCCATCAGGAATTCCATGAACATCGGTGACGCATTGAACTTCCACGTCTTCTTGCG
>DASWCA010000585.1:0-8929 GCA_036390355.1 Acidobacteriaceae bacterium | reverse complement strand
TCGCAGCGCATTGTCGATGTGCTGCTCCGCGCGCTCGCAAAGGCAGTGCCGCAGCGAGTACCGGCCGCCAGCGCGGGCACCATGAGCAACCTGACGATCGGCGGCATCGATCCGCGCAGCGGCGAACCCTTTACTTACTATGAGACGGCAGCCGGCGGCATGGGAGCGCGACCCGGAATCGATGGGATCTCCGGCGTGCAAACCCACATGACGAATTCCCTCAACACTCCAATCGAGGCCCTCGAATACGCCTACCCATTTCGCGTGCGGCGTTATGCCTACCGCTACGGATCGGGAGGCGCGGGACAATTTCAAGGCGGTGACGGTCTGATTCGCGAAGTCGAGTTGCTTGCCGATGCCCAGGTGACGCTGCTCGCCGATCGCCGCAAATTCCAGCCCTATGGGCTCGACGGAGGCGAGGGCGGAGCGCCCGGCCGCGCGACCCTCAGCACACCGGACGAGTCCGGCGAAACGGAGCTGCCGGGAAAATGCAGCTTGCACGTATCGAAAGGAACCACACTGCGCATCGAGACTCCCGGAGGCGGCGGCTTGGGCGCAGTGGGTCGGACCTAGTACATCCGCCCCTTCCATGGATCTCGGAATCCGGTAAGCTATTCAGAGCCGAGCATCCCAAACTTTAGCTTTCTGCGCAAACCCAGCTTGCATGAGCAAGTTCAACCGCCTGCGGCATTGCGGCGTTCAGCCACAGCCAGGAGTCTCGTTCGTGAAAGGAAGGAAATGACCCGTTCCACCAGTTCATTATCAGTACTGGAATCAGCAGAACATATTACCCGCGCCCGCCACCAGGATCCGCACATCTACGAGACCGGCGACAGTTGGCGCTTTAGCTGGGCAGGCGAAGACCGAGGCTCCTTCGACACCGAACGCGACGCCAGGAACGCCGCAACCAGGTACAAACAACAGACGCTGATGCAGTTCTTTATCGCCGCACTTCCGCAAGGCTGAAAAGGTCCCATGCGGCGGACCCCCATCCATGCGGGTGCCCCATTCATGCAGTCTCATCGCATGGGTGGGTTTGAGCCGACTGATTCAGGCGAAATCCCAGGACGAAGACCCTCCGGGCAAACCCGCCGTCCGCAAAGTCGCATCTCTTCTGGCAAAGGAGAAAGCAGATGCCCAACTCTCCCGACCCCCTCTTCACCGAACGCGAAGCCGAAGTCACCACCAACCCCGAGACCGAAAATAACTTCGAGTATCAGGCGCGCACCTCAACCACCATCCGCGAACTCCGCCGCCGCTACGGTCCCCACTTCGCCCGCGGATTCGAAGATACCGACACGCTCGGCCACCTCCTCTTCCGGGCCGGACTCAACACGCTGGAGGAGTACCTCGAGCGCCACCACGCCGCATGACACACGTCGGCAGCCGCGGAGCGAAGCGCTCACCTTAGCTCGCACTGCCAGCACGAAACAAAGCTCGCTTCTAGGTGAGCCAAGGCTTCAGCCTTGGCCCTCTCAGGCTACTTCATGACCAGGGGTTTTAACCCCTGGGGTATGCTCTCGGACGAGCGCCGCGTTTCATCCATCGCGGGTCCGGTTGACGCCGGTTGGGACACAGCAGATGTTTTGGTATCTCGGCGAAGCCTACGCCACGTTACGCAGCAAATCCATCGCCCGCGAACGCAACAGCGTCTTCTTCTCCACCAGCGACAGCGCATGCTCCTGCGGCCCGGCGAGCGCAACGATGCCCAGCCGTTCCGAGGTCTGGTTATTCCAGATCAGCCAGCGGTCGGGGTCGGTGAAGTCCGGACGATGATCGGCCCGGTACGGTGCGAAAGACTCGAGCATGGATTGAATCGCATCCGTCAGCTCATCGGTGATCGCGATCATCTGTTCCTGATGGCTCATGGTGCACACTCCTGAAACCAGCTTAGATGCCGCCGAGCCGATTCGCTATCGCTTTCTGCGCAACAAATGTTGCCGTTTTTGGCACACCGCGGCAGCTATTCAGCCCGGCGTCACGCACTCATCGATCCAGGCCAGGTACTCGCGCGACCCGCCCCCAATCGCCACCTTCACGATCTCTGGCGTCTCGTATGTGTGACTGGCCTTGATGTGCCGCTCCAGCGCCGGAAACTGCCGCTCGGCCGTCTTGATCGTCAGCCGGAACTCCGGCTCTGCGCACACCTCACCCTTCCACCGGTACACGCTCCGGATCGACTCAATCTGGACACAGGCCGCCAGTCCCGCGGTCACAATCGACCGCGCCAACGCATCCGCCTGCGCCTCAGTCGCCACAGTCGTAAACACAACAATATAAGCATCTTCCATCGACGATCCTCCTCGAAACCATGTCATAGCTCACAGCTGATAGTTCGAACGATAACGTCTTCGCGTTACTATAGAGCTTGCTCAGGCAATATCCGCAAAGCGCCGATGCCCTCGCTTCTTGGTAAGCCGATGTCCTGGCTTCTAGGTAAGCCAAGGTTTCAGCCTTGGCACTCGCCGGACAGTCGAAACCTGGGGTTTTAACCCCTGGAGTAATGATCCACCCAAAGACAATCTGCGAGGCCCGCAGCTCTCACAAAACCCAGAGTCAACGACGCCTTTCCCACATCCCGTCCATTGACACCCAAATTACAATGGAAGATAGGGGCCAAAGTGTCGTGCGCATGATCGCAGGACCTCTATCTCCACCCGTATCCAGATCCGCAGCAGCTTTTTTGACATCCAGGAACCGTCTCATCGGTATAGACCAACCGTAGTACTTTGCATCTATAAGTCCTCTGAAAGGTGTACTTTAGGACTTAAGTACGGGGGGGAGAGGTACCCACCGGGAGACGCTCAAAGGAAGGAACCAAGCACAATGTATACCCGACTTGACCGAGCCCACAGAGCCTTCCCCGTAATCCTGGGAGTCATCACCCTCGCAGGTGTCGCCGCGCTTCTGGTCTGGGACGCCGCTCCGGCACTCTGTCCGACTCGGGCTCATGACCTGCTCGGCGCCTTCCCGCTCGCCATGATCGCCATCGCCTACCTTGTCTATCAAAGCGTCCATCGGCCTCCTGCCAGGGAGTGGCTGAAAGCGATTCTGTTGGCCATCGCCTTCCTCTTCTGGGCGGCCAATCAGTGCTGGCCCGACCAGCACCAGGCGATCGTCTTCAACGACATCGCCATCGCACTCTTCGTCCTCGACGTCTTCCTCGTCATGATCGGCTGGCCGGCTGCATCCCCCGACGAGTCTTTTGCCGAAACCTACACCGCTCCAGGCGAGTGACTCGACTCGCACGCCCCGGCCCGAACCCAAATGATCGCCATCACATCAGGCGTTACGGGATGGGAGTAATATCTGGCCCGCGCGGAAAAACAGACTGCGCTGCAACCGAATCTGGCACGAGTTCGATAAGCCGGACGGCGGCGGGAGGCCGGGGATGATTATTTCCAGGAAGCAAATAGGTTTTGGGCTCTTGATGGGAATGTTGGCGGCGTCTACCGGATGCATGCGCCATAGCAAGAGCGAGCACTTTTACCTGGTTGCAACCAGCATCAAGCACGCCTATTGGCAGTCGGCAGGGGCTGGATTTGCCAAGGCGGCCGCGGAGTATGGCGTTTCTGCCGAGATGCGCGGGCCGGATACCTTCGATCCCCAGGCCGAGGTCACCGAGTTTCGCTCGGTCGTGGCGCTGAAGCCCGCGGGCATCCTCGTCTCCGTAGCCAACGAGGAGATGCTGCGGCCGGAGATCGACGCGGCCATGGCTGCGGGAATTCCGGTAATTACGATAGACTCGGATGCGCCGACGAGCCATCGCCTGTTCTTCATCGGCACCAACAACCTCCAGGCTGGCCGGTTGGGAGGCGCGCGGGTGGCCGCGAAGTTGAACGGCAAGGGCAACGTCGTCTTCTTCTCGATGCCTGGGCAGCCGAACCTCGACGAGAGGCTGAAGGGCTACAAGGATGCGTTCGCAAACTTCCCGGGCATCAAGGTGGTCGAAGTCTTCGACATGAAGGGTGACTCGGGCCTGGCCATGGATCAGACCAGGGACTACCTGGCGCGGACCGGGCCGGCGAAGATCGACGCTATAGTTTGCCTGGAGTCTACGTCGGGCAAAGATGTCGGTGAGGCATTCAAGAGGATAGGGTCTGGGGGACGTCTTCTGGTGGCAATGGATGTTGACGAGGCGACGTTGAACCTGGTCAAGGACGGGACGATCGATTCAACGGTCTCGCAGAAGCCTTTCACCATGGCGCTGCTGGGGCTGAAGTCGCTGGACGATGTGTTCCACTATCCGGCGAAACCGCTGGTGGCAGACTACGGCCTCGATCCGTATGCTTCGTTTCCGGCGTTCATCGACACCGGTGTGACGCTGGTGGATAAGAGCAATGTGGATGTAATTCTGAACCACCATCAGGAGGACGCACCCAGGTAGCCCACTCGCCGCCAACGGCGCCCATCGCTTCAATCGCCGCGCTGCCGTCCTTCCAGCGCGTGGTCGACCTTGAAATCGGCGCCGCTCCAGACCTTGACCGAACTCCACGGCGCGGCCGGTCCGCTCCAGAAACGGTCGCCCGCCGGCAGCCCAAGCGGAAGGAACGCCGCCGTACACAGGTACAGGCTTCCAGTCGAGATATAGATCTCGCCGATGGATGGCTGATGCCCTGCGACCCCGATTTGCAGCCATCCCTTCTCGTCGAACGTACCCCGCGGCGTGAGCGTTCTTTGAATCACGGCGGTCAGCGCGCCTCGCACCTGCTCCGGCGAGACCTCCGCCGGCAACGCTCGCCGCAGCGCCATGTCCGCAAGCAGTTGGAACGCTCCGCACCGGTACGCGATCGACCGCCCGGCGATTGGGTAGGATCCGTCCGGCGCGATCATCCGCTCCTGGATTGCCGCATACCGCATCGCGCGCTCTCGGATAGTGCTGGCCATCTCGGCCCACGTCGGGTCTTGGTTGCCGGCTGTGTCCATCAGCATCAGCAAGAAAGGATGGATGACGAAGGAGTTGTAGTAGTCCTGGTGAAAGTGCGGGCCATCGCCGTAAACGCCATCGCCGACGTACCAGTTTTCGTGTTCGCGCAGCGCATAATCCACGCGCATGCGGTCCCACGGCTCGCCCAGCGCAAAGAGGCAAGCCTCAATCATCGCCGAGAATAGTAGCCAGTTGTTGTAGTTCGGCAACAGCTCGCGGGTCGCCCGCATCGCGTCCGCAAGTTGCGCCCGGACGTCTGCCGGCAGCTTCTCCCGCAACTCATGCGGAGCGCGCAGGATCGCCAGCGAGAGAAAGGCAGTGTCGACGATCGTCTGCCGGTCGCCGCCGAAGTCCATGTAGTCGGGCGAGCCCTTGTCGACGGCGGAGGCGATCCCGGCGCGAGCCATCTCGCAGTAGCGCGCACGAAGCTGGCCTTCGGACCCTGTTGTCGCTCCATGCTCCAGCCACGGAGCCATGCCCGCGAGCGCGCGGCCCAGGGCTTCGAGGTACGTGGTCTGCCGTCGATGCTGCTGCTCGCCGGAATAGGCTTCCACCGGCATCGCGGCTTTCAGCCGCCGCTCGCTTAGCGCATCGAACAGCGGCCGGCAGACGCGATCCAGCATCGCCACCCAGCTTGCACGGTCTTCGGTGAGACCAGCGGCGCGTGCCATGCCTGCCGGCGTCGGGTCGCCAAACGCCATCCCGTGGAATGCCATACTCGCTGCCGCACCCGCCGCCAGGCCTGACCTCAAAATCTCGCGTCGCTTCATCTCACCTCGTCCAACTCCAACCGCTCGAATCCACAGAGATTCTATGCCCTTCCTCAGCTGAAAACGGACGCAGCTTCGCCCGCCGCAAGGAAAGTACCTTGCGGCAGGCGGCTGAATTGGATTGGGTGGAGAGCTGAGGGCTAGGCTGCGACGTCGGGTGCGGCTGCGTCGCCGGGGTTCTGCTCTTCGAGCTGCTTGGCGAGTTCCTCGCGCTTCTTCGCGCGGGCTTCGTCGCGCTTCTGACGCTTCTCGTCCAGCTCGTGCTCGGCGCCGAGCAGTTCGATGTAGGCCATCTCGGCGGCATCGCCTTTGCGCGCGCCGCTGCGTGTAATTCGGGTATAGCCGCCATTACGGTCGCTATAGCGCGGCGCAACAACGCCGAACAACCGGTCGACAGATTCAGGCGTCATCATGTAGCTGAGCGCCTGGCGGCGGGCATGAACGGTGCCGCGCTTGCCCAGGGTGATCATCTTCTCAACCAGCGGCTGGGTGGCCTTGCACTTGGTCACCGTAGTTTCAACGCGGTCCATGAGAATGATTGAGGTAACGAGATTGCGGAGGAGGGCGCGGCGGTGGCTGGGGTTGCGGCCTAGTTTGAATCCTGCATTACGGTGACGCATGGTTGATCTCCTTCGACCCGGCTTTTGCCGTGAGTCGGTACTACGGTTGGTCGCGATGAGCGAATGTGGTCTGCATGGAACGTCGAGCGGCCGAAAACAAACATGGGCCGACTCGACAACAGGTATTTCTCACAATGGGCGACTTGCGAGGCCCGTATCTTTTCAAAGGATTGGCATTGCCGGCGATGAAAAGCAGAGGAACGATCAGTCCAGAGGGTGCGCCTGAGTTCGACTATCCTCTATTCTAGCTTGTTGTGGCGGAAGGGTGTCAAGCCGCGCCACGGTAGTTGTATGTACGGCGATGCCGCCGCTGCTAAACTAAGTCTTTCCTTGCTCCTAGAGTCCTCATGCCCATCGTTCAGCTAGATCATGTACGCAAAGTCTACGACACCAAAGTTGCGGTCGCGGACCTTTCGATCACTATCGAACCCGGGACCATGTTCGGTCTCCTCGGGCCGAATGGCTCGGGCAAGACCAGTTCCATCCGCATGATGATCGGCATCACGGTGCCCGACTCAGGCACGGTCAAGCTCTTCGACAAGCCATTTACCCGCAGCATATTGGGTCGCGTCGGCTACCTGCCAGAAGAACGAGGACTGTACAAGAAGATGACCGTACTGGACCAGCTGGTCTTCCTGGGCCGACTCCATTATCTGAGCGCATCCCTGTCAGAGAAGAGAGCTCGCGCCTGGTGCGAAAAGCTGCAGATATCCGAAGCCCTTCCAAAGAAGACCGAAGATCTGTCCAAGGGCATGCAGCAGAAAATTCAGTTCATTGCAGCGCTGCTGCATGATCCCGACCTGATCATCATGGACGAGCCCTTCAGCGGCCTCGACCCGGTGAATGCTGCTCTGCTGATGGATACATTGGTGGAGCTTCGCCGCGAGGGCAAAGCGGTGTTATTTTCGACCCACCGGATGGACCAGGTGGAAAAGCTCTGCGATACCATCGCCCTCATTCACCGTGGCAACCTCGTGCTCTCCGGCTCGATGAGCGAGATCAAGTCCAGCTACCCGCGCAATCGAGTTCATATCAGCTTCGAAGGCGATGACGGATTCCTCCAGCATCCGAGCGTCGAAAGCATCAAGCGGTATCCTGGCCAGGCCGAGATCAAACTGCGTTCCTCCGCAACCCTCGCGGACGACGCTCAGTCGCTCCTTTCCGACGCGATCCGCCACGCTCGCGTCACTCGCTTTGAAGTGACGGAACCGACGCTCGAAGAGATCTTTATCGAAAAAGTCCAGGAGACGTCGCCGGTGAAGGCCGATCGCGAACTCTCCATCGCCGAACTCAGAGAACCTGCGGGGAGCTACCTCAATGCCTAAGATGGGGGCTGTCTCAATGCGCAATGTCTGGCTGATTGCGCACCGCGAGTACATTGAACGCATCCGTACCCGCGGGTTCCTCATCACCACGATCATGATCCCGCTAATCATGGCTGGATTTGCCTTCGGCAGCATCTTTCTCGGCTCCAAAGCGCCGAACGATGTTCACATTGCCGTTGTCTCCTCCGACACGCAGCTCGCTCTCGATCTGCAAGCTGAACTCCTGCGCCAGCAGCAGCAAAAGGACGAAAGCGACGCCGAGGCGGAGCTTCATCCGGCCAGTTCGCATCAGGAGAAGGCGCCCGCTCGAATCATCGTCGACGCCATGGACGCCGGCCCGGGAACGCGTGCGGAACTTGATCAGGAGCTTGAATCCAAAGAACTGGACGGCTATCTCTGGATCACTCCGGCTACATCGCCCGGCGGCCGTCCAACGTTTGCCTACACACCGAGGTCGAGTAGCAGCACTTCCGTGAAGAACACGCTGGCCAGTGCACTGGGCAAAGTCCTGATTCGCGAGCAACTCGCCCACCGCGGAGTGGTGGCCGCCGATGCGGATACCATGCTGCAACCGGTGGTGGTCGTTGCCTCCCATGGCTCGCGCAGTGATGACCGGGAGTCAGCCGAGATCAGTGTGTCCGTGCTCTTCTTCGTCATGTACCTGGTCATCATGCTCTATGGGATGAACGTTGCGCGATCGATCATTGAAGAGAAGACATCGCGCATATTTGAGGTCATGCTGGCCACCGTGCGCCCTGAGGCGATGATGGCGGGCAAGATCATCGGTGTCGGTTCGGTCGGCCTGACCCAGGTAGGCATCTGGCTTGGGGCAGTTCTACTGCTGGCCGCGACATCGGTTGCGGTGCATCTTGGCGGAGATACGATTCACATGTCGCTTAGCGCGGCGCAGGTCATCTTTTTCTTTGTCTATTTCATTCTGGGTTATCTGTTCTACGCGTCGATTGCCGCGGCACTTGGCGCGATGACAAACTCAGAGCAGGAGCTGCAGCAGCTCAACATGTTCCTGGTGCTTCCACTGCTGTTCTGCTTCGTTATGCTGGGGACGCTCTTGACTACTCCCGACGGCACGCTCGCGCGCGTTCTGGCGCTAGTCCCGCCGTTTACACCGCTGCTCATGTACTTTCGCGTCTCACTCGGAAATCCCGCAGCATGGGAGGTCGCGCTCTCGCTCCTGCTCACGTCGATCAGTATTTGCGCGATTATCTGGGTCACCAGCCGGATATATCGTATTGGCGTACTGATGTATGGCAAGCGGCCGAGCATCAC
>DASWCA010000584.1:0-1578 GCA_036390355.1 Acidobacteriaceae bacterium | reverse complement strand
TGGCGGGGCCATAGCCCTGGAACTCGCGCGCGCCGGCTTGCGCGTGGGTGTGTTTGACTGCCAGCAGCCAGGCCAGGAAGCGTCCTGGGCGAGCGCGGGAATCCTTTCTCCCGCACCGGAAAATCCTGGGATGATTGCGATAGTGCCACTGGGAAAGGCAAGCCTTTCGCTTTATCCCGAGTTTATCGCGCGGGTCGAGGAGATTTCCGGGAAGAGCGCGGGGTTCCGCCCTAAAGGAACGCTCGAAGCCCTGTTTTCACAAGACGCGAAAGCCGAACTCAGCACCATCATTGCCTTGCATCACGGGCTTGGCTTGAAGGCAGAACCGCTTCGCGCCGAGGATGCGCGCGAGCTCGAGCCCGCTTTGAGCGCAGAAGTCGAAGCAGCCGTGCTTAGGCCGGACGAAGCGTCGGTGGACAACCGGGCGCTGACCGGCGCGGTACTGGAGGCGGCGCAACGCAGCGGCGCCGAGTTCTTTCCCGGGAACGGCGCGAGAGAGATTTGGCACGCCGGAAAGCGATGTGCGGGACTAGTTGTGCAAAACGAGAATGTTGAAGCCAAATGGACCATCATTGCCGCAGGCTGTTTTTCCGCGGCGATCAAGGATGCCGCAGCTTATGCTCCGGTGCGGCCGGTGAAGGGCCAGATGGCCGCGCTAAGCGCTGAGGATCTGATGATCGAACGAGTGCTCTGGTCCGACAAGATCTATCTCGTGCCGCGGAACGATGGACGAATTATCGCCGGAGCGACGGTCGAGCGCGTCGGTTTCGACAAGCGAACGACCGCGGGAGGCATCCAAAAAATACTTTCAGCGGCCATCGAACTCGCGCCTAGCCTTGCGAACGCGCGCGTCGAAGAAACGTGGGCAGGCCTGCGGCCTGATTCGCCCGACCATCTTCCCATACTCGGCCCGACCGACGTGGAGGGCCTGCTGATGGCCACGGGCCACTTTCGGAGCGGAATCCTGCTCACGCCCATCACCGCACGTCTGGTCCGCGAATGGATCACCGAACAGCGCGTTAGCTTGGATTGGGATCGCTTCAGTCCCCTGCGTTTTCAATCCGTTCCGGCGGACGCCGCGCAGGGCGCGCCAGCATGATCTTGTTAGAACGACGTAAGAAGGGATTGACTGAAAGCTGCGCTATTGAGGCCGGACAGGCGGGGGCGTGATCGGTTGGGCCTGCCCCAGATTCGTGAATTGAATCTGGCTGCCGTCGAGCGTGAGATCGCGTTCGAGGACAATGTCCATCGTAGAGCCGGGGGGGAGTTCAGCTTCGGGCCCCCGCGTCAGCATCACAGCGGCAAGACCCGCCGCCGCGCCGATTCCGGCGCCAATCCCTGCGCCCTTGGCACGGCCCGCAATTGCTCCTATCCCTGCCCCGGTCGCCGTCGTCGTCGCCACTGTGCCCACATCCTTACCCTTGCCGCCGGGGCCGGTCACTTTGCCTTCAGAATCCATCGTTTCATTTCCGCCGGAATCCGCGCTACGCGGCGCTGCCCGCAGATCGACCGTGTAGCCGTTTGGCAGAATCAGGGTATCGAGGCGCAGCCGAAATTCGCCTCTTCCCTTAACGCGGC
>DASWCA010000583.1:0-18469 GCA_036390355.1 Acidobacteriaceae bacterium | reverse complement strand
GGATTGCCGCTGTAGCACTCCTCGAAGCGCGTCTCGCCACCGAGGTTCGGCACGCCGAAGCAGTTGCCGTAGCCAGCGATGCCCGCGACCACGCCGTTGAATGTGTGCCGATTGCGGGCGTAGTCGGTCGAGTTCTCAGTTGTCAGTTCTCGGTTCTCAGTTCCCGGAGCACCGTGCTGCTTTTCCTGAGAACTGACAACTGACAACTGAGAACTTGGTGCCAAAGGACCGAAGCGCAGCGAATCCATCACCGCCAGCGGTCGCGCATTCATCGTAAAGATGTCGCGCAGAATGCCGCCGACGCCGGTCGCCGCGCCCTGGTACGGCTCGATGTAGCTGGGATGGTTGTGGCTTTCGATCTTGAACGCGCAGGCCCAGCCGTCGCCGACGTCGATGATGCCGGCATTTTCGCCCGGCCCCTGAACTACGCTGCCCGGTCCACTCGTCCGCGTGCCGCGCGTCGGCAGCCGCTTCAAGTGGACTCGCGAGGATTTGTAGCTGCAGTGCTCCGACCACATCACGGAAAAAATTCCAAGCTCCGTGAGCGAAGGCGTGCGTCCCATCAGCTTCTCAATGCGCGCGTATTCGTCTGCCGTGATGCTGTGCGTCTTCAACAGCGCAGGAGTGATCTGCGCAGGCGACGGTATGGGAACGGCGGTTTGCATGGCGTCGAGCGCCAGAGTTTCGGGGGAGGACTCGGCTCGGATAGGCATGGCTCGCTGTATAGATTGTCGCATGCTCCGCAAGCCCCTGCCTCAGCAACGAATCGCGCCAGATCACCGCCTGGGACTCCTCCTCGCAAGGCCGCAGAATCGTCCCGTTTTCGCTATCTATTGCACAAATACGGCATCTAACACATGAAGGAGAGTAATCATGAAGCCAGCACTTGTTCAGAAGAGCCGTTTCGAACAGAAGAGCGAATTGATGATGCTCGACAACGCCGAGATGGCATTGGAGCTGATCGATCTCACCGACACTGTCGCAACTCAGGATATGCGGCGTTCGCCATCCGGGCCGGCTGCTTTCACCTTTGACCGCAATGAGTTCGCATCGGCGGCCTGCCTCATTCTCGATCGCGAAGAGGCAGAAGCGATCGCGCGAGAATTGGAACTGATCCTCCACCATCACCCCATCGCCGCGTAAACACTGCCGCAATTTGGCCGTCGTGTTGACGCGATTGCACACCAGGAATTCACAGCCGATCCCCCGCGCTTTAGTTGGTCTCCGAGGCAACTCGTGCGTTCTTAACGCTGGTTGCGATAGAGGAATGCGACCGACTAAAATCCCCCAGCACCATAATGATCCTCAGTTTCTGGCAAATCTGGCTTGTGTTCCCTGTGTATCTACCTGTGGATCTGTAACTTACGGGCCATGCAAGATTTCTCTTCCGTCGATACCACTTTTGGGGTAGATTATGCAGACTGCGAAAATATTTCCGAGTAATCGGGAAATTTCTTCCGGTGTACGGCACTTTGTTCGTCTTCACAGGAGCACTACTATGAAGCCCGTTCCCGTAGAGCAGCCGCGCTTTGTACAACCCACGGAAATCATGATGCTGGACACCCCCGAGATCACCCTGCAACTCGGCGAGCTCGCGCAGACAACATCCATTCGAGATCCGAAAGCGGCGCCGGTGCCCCCGGTCCACCTCGCAGATTTCTACACCGAGCTATGGTCCGCAGCCAGCATGATCATGGACCGCGAAGAGTGCGAAGCGATGGCCAAAGAGTTTGAGATGGCGCAGCGGGTCACCCACTCTACGGCTGCCTGACGCCTCCGGTTAAACGCACAGACACGGCCTGAACGTGAAGCCCGTAAGGGCTTCACCTAGTTAAGCCGACGGCACGCTCGCAACCGGCCGCTCCAGCGCCTTGCGATCCCACCTGGCCGCATCCGCGCCTGCCGCATACGTGCTCTCCAGGAACGCCATCAGCGCGTCTTCCGGCGACGCTGCCTTCCGCACGTCATCGTACTTCAGCAGAAACTCTCCCAACGCCGGATCCCATGCGCCCGGGCGAACAGGCTTGCCTGCCAACCCATCCGGCACTGGAGCGGCATAGCAGTAAAACGCGGCCGCGCCGTATCCGCCGTTTCCCGGCCAGAATCCAGCGGAGATCACCTCGTGCGAGTACGCTTCCTGCTGGATGCGGTCCGGACGCGGAGGTCCCGCCGCCGGCCGCCCGCTGAAGCGCGTCACCGCGAGATCGAAGCTTCCCCAGAAGAAATGCACCGGGCTGATCTTCCCCAGGAATCCCGTCGCAAATCGCTTGAAGACTGTATCCGCGCGCATCAGCACCTGGTGAAACCGCTGCACGGCGTCGGGATCGTACGAAGCGTTTGCCGTATCCAGATCGAAGCGGACCGGTGCGGCCACTTCGACCGGCATGGGCCAGATCTTCACCTCGACACCCAGCCCGCGCAGCACGCGCATGTACTCGGCGTAGAAGTCCGCGACTGACCGCGGCCGCAGCTCCATCTTCGCTCGCACGACCTCCGCGCCGCGTCCCAGCCGCAACTCCAGCAGATGCTCGCAGAAGTCGAACTCCACCTCCAGCACGTTGCCGCGCCACGGCATCGCCGAGGTCGTCAGCCCGCGCGCCGAGACGTACAGCGGAACATTCCACCAGTGATTTTGCAGCGGCGTCAGCGCCAGCCGCGTCTTACCCACGATCTGCGTACCCATATGCAGCGTGGCCGCGGTGTCCTTCCACTGCTCCCAGTCGAGTTCCGGCCATCCGGCATTCGCCATCGCTAATCCCCTCCCACAGTGGAAAAGAGCATATACCAACTCCGCGATGCGCATCGAGCCGGTTTCGATGTTGGCTCATCGATTCGCGTCGGTGGCCCGCGTGGAACCGTCTGTGATATTTTCACCTCAAAGAGGACAGCCGATGGCTTACAGCGAGAGTTATGCATGCGATGTGTGCGGCGACAAGAAGGGCGTCGACGGCGACTGGTGGCTCGCGTGGGTGGATTGCTTCCAGGGGGACACGCCGGGCGAGGATCAGCCGCTGATTCAGCTCACGCGGTGGCAGTTGAAGCAGGCGCACGCGCCCAACGTGAAGCATCTCTGCGGCGCCCGATGCGCGGGAACGATGGTCGACCGGTTCATGTCCGTACAGCACGAAAATCCGGAGTCCCACTGCGACACGCCGTAGCGTCTCTGCAAGTTGGCAACCCGCAAAGTCAGGGACGATGCGAATCCGGCCAGATCGGGCTGGTCAGTTGGATGTTCCAAATGGGCCCACCCTCATACAGCGGGCCTTGCTCCCTCACGAATGCGGGAGCCATTCCACCTGCGATCCAGACCTGAATGTTCGGCGGCTGCTTGCCGACGATGGGCGCCACAATGCCCGCGACGCCTCCCAACTCGATCTTGATCTCATAGCGCATGGCTTTGCGCTGCGAGTCAACCAGCGAGAAAGGCTCCTCGCCGCGCGGGGAGATCGCGAGCTTTATCAGCCGCAGCTTCGGGGTGGCGACCAGCATGGACACTTTCGTCTCCGGCGTTTCGGGCAGGATATTCTTCGTTATCGAGAGGACCAGGCCATTGACAAGGTCCGACGGCAAATCCATGTGTTCGCTCTTCACCTCCTCCTTGCCGTCCTTGCCCGTGGAGCGTGACGTCACCTGGCCGCGGCGAACGTCGATCGACAGATCCATCGGCCTGGGGTACGACGGCCCTTTCTGAATGTGCCGATCGGTGATGAGCTGGAACGTGCCGCGTTGCGAAAATACCGCGGTCTCATCGTCTAGCGAACCGTCTTTGAAATGGAATACCAGACGCGAGGTAACCTTGTCGTCGTGCACCACCTGGAAGAGGTCGCCGACCGCGATGACCTTGCCCTCTTCGGACCGCAGCGCTAGAAAGCCGTGTACCGTTCCTTCCAGATGACGCACGGGTACGGGTTCTGCCGACGCGCTGGACTTGAGCATGCAAGCCAGCGCCACAGCCGCCAGCCAACCTCTCAGACGGAGCGCCATCTTGCTTACGATGAACCTCGAAGAAAAAAGTTTGCCGCATATCCGGCTGCACATTGGGTCACGCCGGCGCAGGTCGCCCAGGACATCCCGCGCCCCCGCCCCGCCATCTTAAGCGGCACGGCTTCGCTCGGAGAAGTCTCAATTCCACCCACAGAGAAGGGCAACACCATGAAACTACTCTCCGCACACATCGAAGACCTTCGCAGTCTATACATCGACAACCTTCGGAAAGCGCTCGACATGGAGCAGAAGATCACAGAGGCTCTGCCGGACATGATTGAAAACTCCACCGACACCGAACTCATCACGGCCTTCAGCAACCATCTGGAAGAGACTCGCGGCCACGTCACCAAAGTGCAATCGCTGCTCCAGCGCATCTCCGATGACGACAGCACGGAGACTTGCAAGGTATGCGAGGGCCTGATCGACGAAGCCTCCGACACCATTGACGACGTTACCAACCCCACGGTTCGCAACATTGCTCTCATCGGTGCGGCGCAGCAGGTCGAGCACCATGAGATCGCGGTCTACGGAACGCTCCGCCGCTGGGCGGAAATCCTTGCTCTGCAAGAGGATGCCACGATCCTGAAGAGCATTGAACTGGAAGAGGGCAAGGCCGACAAACTGCTCACCGAGATTGCCGGCAAAGTGAACACGTTGGCCGCCGCCGCCTGATCCAACCCACCATTTGCGGAGGGCCGAAAACGGCCTTCCGCAAGTCTTTCCCTCGTATTCACCGGCCGGGTGTGCCCAGATCGGCGCAGTTGTACCGCGCCTGTCGTGGGAATAATCTCTTCCTAGGGAGATTGCACTTCCGAGTTCACCATGACCTCCGAAGAATTCACGAAATCCATTGCAGATGCAGCTCCACCTGCCGGGTTGTCCGCTCCGCTTGCGGCCCTGTGGTGGGATGCAAAGGGAGACTGGGCGAAGGCCCACGGCGAGGTCGACGAGCTCGAAACGAGCGACGCAATGGCAGTCCATGCCTACCTCCATCGCAAAGAAGGCTCCGCCTCGAACGCCGACTACTGGTATAAACGTTCCGGAACCGCCTACCGCCGACCCACCTTTGAGGCGGAGTGGGCGGCTTTAGCAGAAGCCCTGCTGGCCTGAAAAGAACGTATTCCCGTCCGTACTCCGTGCCTCGCGATCCATGTGCTCAACCCATCGCCTTAGCCGCCCAGAGCGACTCCCACGCTGCGAATTCGCTCGGTCTGATCTGGTAACGGGCAAAATTTCCTTCGTGCAAATTGAGAAGTTCGGTTTCAGCCATGTCTCTGAAGCGCTCGCGCTCGCCTTCAACAATATTCTCTCCAGCCCAGAGAGTGATGTAGGCGGTCGCCGTCCTTCTGTCCATAAGACCGCGCACAACCTTGTAGACAATTTGCCGCAGAGCCGCGCTGTGCCTAAAACGAAAGGGATCGGGCTCTCCAAGCGACTGTCTGACGGCGGCGTATTGTTCGGCGGAACGCCCATACGCCCAGAGGAACATGTCCTTCAAGAGATCGACTTCATTTAGTTCGTACACACCTAAAATGGCATCGGTATATAGCGGCCGTGGGATGTCGATAAAGGACAGCGGAAACAGATTGTGTCTGATGAATGGGATGTTGGCGGCTAGACGGGACACGCGTTTGTTGACGTCGTCGAAGGGTTGCAGGTATGGCAATTGCACCATGATGAAAAACGCCTGCTCGAATGGGTCTTCGATAGCCGCCGCTGTCGCCAAAATCTGGTTGAAGCACTCCTCGATGAGCTGCGGTACTGCCAGTGGGTGGAAGATCGATTTTTCGATACCAACCGCAATATTCCTCAGCCTCCCCGCCGCACCCTCATCGGGCAACAGGTTTTGCGCGAGAATTCCGTGAAGGTTGAGGATTGTGTAACGGTTAAAACCAATTTCATCCGCCGCGCTGACGAGGAATTCGATAGCATCCTTGTGGTTCACGATCATCTGTGCCTCCAGACGGTCGCGCCCTCGCGCTTCCTCGCCGAACTCAATGAGGCGTTTGGTATCGAGTAACGAATATGTATTGCCCTCAAGACGGCTTGAGTTCCACGACAAGTCGATCAATAACCGGTTGAGAATCTGTTTTGCGTACGTGCCTGCCGCTTCTGCTGCAAAATTCGGCCTTCGGGTATCCGCAAGCTTGGCGCGTTCTGCCGGCGTCAGATAGAAGCTGACATTCGGCCGGTATGAATCAAGGAATTGACGGTTGTAGCCCACCGGCTTTCGAGCTGCGACCGGCTGGCGAAGGTATCGCCGGATCGCTGCGCTTGCCGGAGAAAGTGGTACGACGGTCTCTTCTGCATCAGTTCTCGCAGTGGGAACGGTAGCTGGACCTTGTTGCGTCTCCGGCAGACTATATCTGGCCGCGCGGCCCTGACCTCTGGTGGCCAGACGTCCCGCATCGACCAGAGACTTGAGCCGAAACTGTAAGGTGCGCGGCGGGAGTTTGGGCATTAGTGCCTCGGCAATATCCGCCCTGCTTGCGCCTTCGGAATGGCGTCGCACGATAGCCAGGATCGCTAACAAAGATTCTTCCGGTATTCGTCTGGCCACGGTACGCTCCTTTCTTGCGCGGAGATGAAATAGGCGCAATTACAAGCTGCTCTGCGCGTAATATAGCAGATACGCGCAATTATAAGTTGCGCGATTCTATGTTTATTGCGCGAAACAGCCTTTTTGCTTTGAGGCGCTCCTCGGCTGACTCGCCGCCCAGGTACTCGTTAGCGGCCGGCAATCAGGCGACGTCGAGATGATCGTGGATATATTTGTTGCGGAATTTCCCCTTGGAGTCGAACTCCCGGACCAGCGCGCGAAAGTCCTTCATCCGCGGGTAGAGCGGTTCCAGTTGAGCGGTGTTCATGGTGAAAACCTTGGCCCAGTGTGGACGTGCGCCGAACGGCTTGAGCTTAGCCTCGATCTGCGGCAGCAGTTTCATCACCGCGTCGGACTCGAGCTTCCACGTAAAGTGGATGGCGAGCGAAGGCCGCCGGTAGGCCATGCTCATCCACAGATCGTCGGCGGCGATGGCGCGGAGTTCGGTGATGAAGAGGTGCGGAGTAATCTTGTCCCGCAAAGTTTCCACCGCGCGCACCGCCTCGTACCCGCGCTCAAACGGGACAAAGAACTCGCTCTGTAGCTCCTGGCCACTCGACGGAGTGAAGTTCAGCTTGAAGTGCGGCAGCCGCTCGTACCACGGCCCCACAGTGTTTTGCTGGTCGGTGCAGGCCTCGGCGGGATGGCCAAGGATCGGATGCAGCTTCTCCGTCGCCAGCGTTGCGTTGTAGAAGTGCGCAGGAGGAGCAGAGGCTCCGCCCTGATCCACACGCCGCTTGATCCAGACTTCGCCGGCGCGACCGTTCTGCCAGTCCGTAAACAGCGAGACGCTGTAGCCCACTCCCATGATATCGGCGAGATGGTGCTCAAGTTCGCTGAAGGGCAGGTTCTGATACACGACCTGCGTCATGTCGTAGCGCGGCTGGATCGCAAGAGTTAGGTGGGTAACGACGCCGAGCGCGCCAAGAGCGACGACAGCTCCGGCGAAGCGGTCGCCATCCTTGTCGCGCGAGAGCGTGTGGATGCTGCCATCACCCGCAACGAATTCAACGGCAGTGACCGCTGTTGCCAGATTGCCGTTGCCCATTCCTGAGCCGTGGGTCGCAGTGGAGCACGCCCCGCCAACCGAGATATGCGGCAGCGAGGCCATGTTATGCAGCGCGAAGCCCTTCGCATCGAGGATGGTCGCCAGGTCGCCGTAGCGGATGCCCGCACCGACCGTGACCGTACGGCCACCGGAGTCAAGGCTCACGTCCTTCAGCTTCAGCGTGGAGATCTGCGCGATCTGTGAGTCGGCGATTCCGTTGAACGAGTGTCGCGTACCCAGCGCGCGAACTCCGCTGACACTGCGCACTGCATCCTGCGTTTCGGAGACCGAAGCAGGCTGCAGCACCTTGCCGGTCGAGTAGTGATAATTCCCTGACCAGTTGGTCCTGGGAACAGTGTCGTCCGCAAATGCTCTGCTCTCGGTAAACGTTGTCATCATCATCGCTGCAGCCGCAGCGGCTGAGCCCTTCAGAAATTCGCGCTTGTCCATGGCGTGCCTCGGCTGTGGACGATTGTATCCACACGCGAATGCCACACGATAGGGCTTCACGTCCAAAAATATCGGTGTCGAGGTGGATCGGTAACTTGTACTAAACTCCTGTGCTGCCGAACCCGCCCGCGCCGCGCGCCGCCTCGCCTAACTCCGCAACCTCCTCGAACGCCGCTTCGATGCGCTGCACGATTCGCAACTGCGCAATGCGGTCGCCGGGCTTGATCTCCACCGGCACCGCGCCGAGGTTTGTCATCACCACCTTGATCTCACCGCGATATCCCGGATCGATCACTCCTGCCAACGTAGTCACGCCGCGCACCGCCAGCCCGGAGCGGTCCTCCACCAGCGCACCGTGCGTGGACGGAAATTCCATTGCAACTCCCGTTGGCACAGGCAAAGTCTGACCCGCGCCCAGCGTTACCGCGGCCGACGCATACAAATCCGCGGCCAGATCGCCAAACGTTCCCACATGCGCGTACCGGGGCACCTGAGCCGCCGGGTCCAGCTTCTTCACTTTGATATTGACCATGTTCCGCAAGGTCTATTGGGTGGCAGGCTGTCGTGCTTCGAGCTTCGCCAGGCGCCGGTCAAGGTCGAGCTTGTCACTGATTCCCTGAATCTCTTTGTGCAGAGATTCAAGCTTCGTATCGACTGACCCAAACTTCGTATCGACCGACTCAAACTTCGCCAACATGATTTTCTCGATCGCATCGAGTCGGGCGGTAATCGTTCGCAGCTCTGGCGCGAGAAAATCTTGAATCACCTGCCGTACATCTTCAACGACGCTCATCGCTTCATTCTGTAGGAACCGTGGGGCGGTGTCAATAAAGGAGAATCCTTTCCGGGAATCGGAGTCAAGTCGAAAGCGGCAGTCGGCAATCATACCGTCTACAATCGACCACGAATGCTCCATCGCCTTAAATCCTTCTTCAATCCGGATGCTCCTGCGCGCCTTCCCTGGCGGATGTTCTGGGTCGGTCTGATTGTGCGGGTGCTCTATATGACCATCGCCCACACCTACCGCATGCGCCTCCTCGGTGACCACTTCGAGTTTGGCTGGGAGATGGGCCGCATCGGCCGCGCGCTCGCCACCGGATACGGCTTCGCCAACCCCTTCAACGGACACAGCGGCCCCACCGCATGGACGCCGCCGCTCTACCCTCTGATCATCGGCGGCGTATTCAAGCTCTTCGGCGTCTACACCCTCAAGTCCGCGTGGATGATCCTGACTATTAATAGTGTCTTCTCCGCGGCGACAGTATTTGCCATCTACGAGATCGCCTGGCGCTGCTTCGGACGCGCAGCCGGCCTGAAGATCGCGCTCTGGTCCGGCTGGCTCTGGGCCCTCTATCCGGCGGCGATGCAGTACGCCGTCAAGTGGATATGGGACATGTCGCTCACCGCGTTTCTCTTCGCGTGGGCGATTGTGTTCGCGCTGCGGATTCGCGGAGTGGGAGACAGTTCTCAGTTGTCAGCTCTCAGTTCTCAGTCATCGCGGATCGAACATCCCCGCACTCAACTGACAACCAGCAACCAACAACCAACAACTTCCTGGATTCTCTTCGGCCTTACCTGGGGCCTCATCGCGCTGTCCAACAGCTCGCTGCTCACATTCCTTCCGGCGTGCGGCTTGTGGGCAATCTGGGGCGCACGCACGCGTGGGCAGCTTGCCTCCGCGCTGCGCAACGCCATGCTGTCGGCGCTCTGCTTCGTGGCGGTGACCAGTCCGTGGGTCATTCGCAACTGGCGAGTCTTTCACGCCTTCGTGCCCATGCGCTCCAACTTCGGCGCCGAGTTATACGAGGCCACGCTGTTCTCGAACGACGGCTTCCCCTGGGGAGCGACTCTCCCCATGGCCGAATCCGCGCCCGACTTTCAGCGCTACGAGCGCATCGGCGAGATCGCCTACACGAAGCAGCAGGGCGAACAGGCCAAGGTCGCCATCCGCGCTCATCCGGGCCACTTCGTCAGGAACGCAATCCTCCGTATCTATTTCTTCTGGATCAGCGTGCCGCATACCACCGATTCCGGCGTCGCCGTCGAGGCCATCCGCCGCATCAACTTCAGCTTCTTCAGCATTGCCGGCTTCTTTGGCCTTGGGCTCGCCATGCGCCGCCACATTCCCGGAGCGTGGCTGTTCTTCTGGGCGTTCACGGTCTTCCCGGTCGTCTATTATTTTGTAACCGTCCAGGCGCGTTTCCGGCATCCACTAGAGCCGATCATATGCGTCTTGTCCGTCTATCTTTTTCAGTCCGCCGACCGCACTCGAACCTGGTCCTGGCAGAAATCCGCGAGCGTATCCCCATGACGAGCCCAATGACGACCTCAGCCAGGAAAGTTCTCGTAACCGGAGGCTCCGGCTTCTTCGGCGGCATCCTCAAAAACCGGCTGCTCGCCGAAGGGTTCAGCGTGGTGAATCTCGATCTGGTCGCCGACACGGACCAGCATCCGCAGCTCAAGAGCATTCGGGGCGACATCCGCGACGCCGCGCTCGTCGACAATCTCTTCGCCGAAGAGAAGTTCGACTCCGTCATGCACTGCGCGGCGATGCTCGCGCACGAAAAGATCGAGAGCAGCGATCTCTGGTCATCGAACGTCGACGGCACGCGCATCCTGGCGGAGGCGGCTCGCAGCAACCACGTGGGGTCGTTCGTCTTCACATCGACCAACTGCCTGTGGGCCCACAACGCCGGGCGACCTGTCCGCGAAGATGATCCTCCTGCTCCGGTCGAGTTGTACGGACGGTCCAAGCTCGCCGCCGAGCAGGTGCTCAAGCAGTACGAGGACGATCTCGCCGTCATCGTCATCCGCTGCCCGACTATCATCGACGAAGGACGGCTCGGCCTGCTCGCGATTCTCTTCGAGTTCATCGACGAAGGCCGCAAGGTGTGGGTCGTTGGCGACGGCAGCAACCGCTACCAGTTCATCTACGCGCAGGACCTCGCCACCGCGTGCCGGATGGCGATGGACTATGGCCGGTCCGACATCTTCCACGTCGGTTCGGACAATGTGCCGACTCTGCGCGGGGTGTATGAAGCCGTCATCCGCGCGGCGGGTACCGGTGCGCGCGTTGCGCAACTGCCGCGCAGCCCGACCATCGCCGCGATGAAGCTCGCGCATATCCTCCGCGTTTCGCCGCTCGGCCCGTATCACTACCGCATGATCGCCGAGGACTTCGTCTTCGACACCACGCACATTCGCGAGCAGCTCGGCTGGAGTCCGACCGTCACCAACGAACAGATGATGCTGAAGGCCTACCAGTACTACGCCAATCGCCGCAAGGAGATCGACGCGCGCGCCGCGGAAGTCTCCGCGCACTCCCGGCCCGCGGCCATGGGGGTCATCCGCCTGCTGAAGTGGTTATCGTAAATTAGCCCTCACCACAACGGAGCGACCGCCTCCTCCTTCAATATCGGCTTAGGCCCACCCGGATTCCAGGTCCGGATCGCCGCGAGGTATGGCTTGACCGCCGGATCGTAGGTCACTGTAATGCTTCCGCTGCGGCCGCTCGACCCATTGCTGCCGTCGCTGCCGTTCCTGCCATCGCTGCCGCTCGATCCGCTCGGAAATCCGATGCCGCCGGAACCGCCTCGGCCTCCGCGCCCTCCCTTACCGCCCTGGCCGCCAGAGCCGCCGTCGGACGAGATGGTCAGCGAACCGCCCTGCGGATCGACGAGGTAGTACCGTTCCCCTCCGCGAACCGCCGACACTCCAATCTCCAGCAACGGATCACTCCCCGCACGCAGCGCCGCACGCACCAGCACGTCCTCGCCGTCGCCTCCATTGCTGCCGTTGCCGCCGTCCGAGCCGTTGCTTCCGTCGCTGCCGTTCCCGCCGGCTACAGGATGCTGCAGATCGATCGAACCCATGCTGCCGCTCGATCCGTCCAGGCCGCTGTTGCCGTCCAGGCCGCTGGAGCCGTTGATGCCGGAGAAACTGACGTTGAACGCGTAGTTGTAGCGCAGCGGAATATCCAGCTCCGCCTTCAGGTCGGGATGGCTCGGCACCGTGATGCTTACGTGCCCAGTCTTGCCATCGCTCACCCGCGGATCGCTGGGCAGCGACAGCACGCCCTTGCTATTAACAGAGACGACCGTCGCCGTCACCGCGACGTCCTTCCAAAGAACCTTGCCGCCACCCTTGCCCTCGGTCACCAGCACAGTTCCGTCCGGCTGGGTAAAGGTGACGACCAGCGACTTCTTCTCGCCCGGCCCCACTCCCGGATGGTTGTACTGGCTCGCCTGCATCGACGCGACCGGAAGGTTGGCGATCAATACCCGCGAACCTGTCTTCACCCGTATCTTTGTGCATCCACCCAGCGCAACCAGCGACGCCAATCCCACACACGCCGCCAACTTTGACACACGAGAAACCGACAACCTTGCCCGGCCCATGATCGAACCCCGCGTACACCGTCATTGCTAGGGACGAGTCTACGCCTCGAAAAGTCAGTTGGTCCCAAAGCTAACTCCAACCGTTCCGCACGTGAGCGCTCCGTGAAATACTTGCAGTCGACTCCGAACTACCACTTTTCGCGCTTCTCCAGGAGAAACCCGTGCGCTTTCCTTGCCTGATTCTTCTCTCCACGCTCGCACTCTCCACATCTGCGGCGATCGCCCAATCCAGTAGCGTTCTGCCGCGCGGGGTCGCCGCCGCGAATATCGATCGCGCTGCCAGCCCCTGCACGGACTTCGACGCCTATGCGAACGGCGAGTGGCGCGCGACTCATCCCATGCCCGCAATCCAGACCACCTGGGCGATCCGCGTCGTCACCCAGGACGAGACGCGCGCGCGCCTGCGCTCCATCGCCGAAGAAGACGCGGCGAAATCTTCGAAGCTGCCCAGGAACTCCCCAGCGCAGATGACCGGCGACTTCTACGGCGCCTGCATGGACGAGACGCGCGTGAACGCCCTCGCTCTGAAGCCGCTCGACTCGATGCTGAAGGAGATTGACGGAGTGCACGAGTCGCCCGCCGTCAGCTCCGAGATCATCCGTCTGCAGGGCATCGCGGTCGACGCGCCCGTCAATCTCACCGCCAGCCAGGACCTGCACGACACCACGCACATGATTGCCGAGATCGGCATCGGCGGACTCGGCTTGCCCGACCGCGACTACTACCTGCGCGACGAGCCGCGCTTCAAGGATGTCCGCGAAAAATATCGCGCCTACATGCACCGCATGTTCGTGCTCGCCGGAGTCGACGACGACACCGCTACCCGTGCTGTCGCCTCGGTCCTCCTGTTCGAGACGGCGCTCGCGAAGGCCCGCCTCAGCCGCGTCGAGCTGCGCGATCCGAAGGCCACCGACCACCCGATGAGCTTCGCCGAATTCAAAGCGCTGGCGCCGCATTTCGACTGGGACGCCGAGTTCCATGCGCTCACGGTGCCCACCGCCGGGCGCATCAACGTGTCCCAGCCAAAGCTGTTGCAGGCGTTCGACGCGCTGCTCGCGTCCTCCTCCGTCGACGACTGGCGATTCTACCTGCGCTGGCACCTCATCAATGCGGAAGCGCCGTACCTCTCTGCCGCGTTTGACGACGAACGCTTCGCCTTCTACGGCACCACGCTCACCGGCGCAAAGGAGCAGCGGCCGCGCTGGCAGCGCTGCGTCATCGCCACCGACGGCATGCTCGGTGAGGCGCTGGGCCACGAGTACGTCGACCGCTATCTCCCGCCCGAGGCCAAGGCCCGTGCCCGCACCATGGCCGTCAACATCGTCAACGAACTGAAAATCTCCATCGCCTCCCGCGACTGGATGTCCGCGCCCACCAAGGCGAAGGCGCTCGAAAAGGTCAACGCGCTCAACATCAAGATCGGCTATCCCGATAAGTGGAAGGACTACGCGGGCGTTCACATCGATCGCGCGGCGTTTCTCGGCGACGTGCTTAGCGCGAAGAGCTACGCGGTGCGCGACGATCTCGGCCAGATCGCCAAGCCAGTCGACCGCGGACGCTGGGACATGACGCCGCCCACCATGAACGCCTACTACAGCCCAGAGATGAACGAGGTGGTGGTGCCCGCCGGATATCTGCAGCCGCCCGGCTTCGATCCCAAGGGCCTCGACGCCATCAACTACGGCGCAGTCGGCGTCAGCATCGGCCACGAAATTTCGCACGGTGTCGACGATGAGGGCGCGCAGTTCGCCGCCGATGGCCGCCTCGAAAAATGGTGGACCGACGTCGATTACAAGAGCTTCGAAGCGCGCACCGGTTGCACTACGCATCAGTACGACAACTACTTCGTCGAGCCCGGCCTTCACCTACAGGGCAAGCTCGTCACCGGCGAAGCGCTCGGCGATCTCGGCGGCGTCAACCTCGCCTATCGCGCCTATAAACGCTCGCGCGAAGCGAAAGGGCCCGAGCCCACGGTCGACGGCTTCACGCCCGAGCAGCAGTTCTTCCTCGCCGAAGCGCAGTGGCGCGGCGCCATCGTTCGCCCCGAAGCGTTACGTATGGCCGTCTCCACCGACCCGCATCCGCCGGGACACTTCCGCGTGCTCGGTCCGCTCAGCAATATGCCGGAGTTCGAAAAGGCCTTCAGTTGCAAGGCCGGAGACGCCATGGTCCGCGCAGAGGCGGACCGCTGCTCGCTGTGGTAGTCCGCATGGCAAAAAAGCACGGCCCGGCCTCAAAATATCGGAGTTGTCATTCTGACCCTGAGCGCAGCGAATGGGGAAGAATCCCCGCATTCTGCCCGCAGCGCCACAAACTCTAGAGATTCGCGCGATTACGCCCGTCCCGCGAACTCCCGGGTCTCCGTGGCGACCTTCACCTTTTCGCCCTGCTTGATGAACAGCGGCACGCGAATCTCCAGTCCCGTCTCCAGCTTCGCCACCTTGGTCACGCTGCCGCTCGACGAGTCGCCCTTAACGCCCGGCTCGGTCTCGGCCACATCCAGTTCGACGAAGATCGGCAACTGCAAGCCGATGGGATTCCCGTTGAACTTGTGCAACTGCAGTAGCGCGCCCTCGACCAGAAAATCCAGCGCGTTGCCGACCATCGCCTCGGTTAGCGTCAGCGTCTCGAAACTCTCCTGATCGAGAAAGTGCGAGCCCTGGCCGTCACTATATAGATACGATGCGTCCACAAACACCAGGTCCGGTTCCTTGAACTTGTCCTGCGCCTTGAACGTCTTCTCGAAGACGGCGCTTGTCAGCAGGTTGCGCATCTTCAGTCGCACCAGCGTCTGCCCACCGCGCGCCGTCGGCGTGTTCACCTCGGCATCCAGACACGCATACGGGGTGTTCTCAAACTCGAATACGCTCTTGCGCTTCACGTTAATTGCTTCGATCAGAGCTGCCATGCTTCAAGTATATGCAGCCGGCTACTGGCCGGCGGTCTGCGCTGCAAACTTCAAGACCACGGGCTCCTGATCCTTGGCCTCAAGTTTGTTGTAGAAGGCGCGGAGCTCGGGGAATTCCGTCGGCGGGAACATGATTTCGCCGAGCAGAAAGGTGCGATGGACCGTGATCGAAGTTGCGGTCGTGTCGGACTTGATCGCGTACATCGCGGTCTTGTGGTACGGCAGATCCTCCGCGGCAGGAGCGGACTCCAGGCCCAGGGTTGCGGGGAACTTGATGCGCATCGCATCCAGAACCGTACTGGTGTAATCGAAGTAGACCGGCAGCTCGCGCTTTTCGTGCGGGAACGTAGGCTTCGCGTTCGCCAGGAAGATGTCGCCGGGCACCAGCAATCGCTTGCCGGTCGAGGAGGCGATCTGCCCCTTGACGTCGAAGTCGACGACCAGCGGCTGCTCGTACTCCTCGAGCATTTTGATGGAATTCACCTTGACGTCCATTCCGCCCGGCAGCAGTCCTTCCATCGAGGTCTGCAGATCGTGTTTCAGGCTGGTGTCGTCGCCGCGCAGGAATCTCTGGCGCCAGTGCAGCGCCGGAGCGCCGCGATAGGTCATGGTGATGGTCCCGGACGCCTCGCCATGCTCGTCCATGGTGAGATCGGCGATGCGATCGATGCGTTCGTTCTTGTACGACTGGCTCGGAGTTCCGTCGATTGCGCTGCCACCATCCACCTGGCGCAACCCCTGCACGATCGTGTGCTTCCAGGCAAGCTGGCCGTAAGGACAATAACGCTGGCCGGGGTCGAAGTACTGATCCTTGCCGTCGACGCTGACGATGGCGATGTCGTCGTCGAGTTGCGCCAGGCTGGAGTACTGCTGCAGAAACAGGTTGCGATCGCGACTGGTGACGGCCATCAGATACGCCTTCATCCCGGCCGCGCGCGCCATCGCGACGAAGAGCTGCGCGAGCTGATCGTCGGTGCCTCGCTTGCGCTCCCAGATGTCGTCGGTACTCTTCACTTCGCCGTGGCCCTGCGACTTTTCCTCCGCCGCGGAGCGTTCGCGGGTATAGACGGTGTTGTCCAGCTTCATGACGGCGGCATACAGCTTGCGCAGCTTCTGGTCGGCTGTATCCGAGTCGGCGACCAGCTCCTTGACGGCGGCGCGAACCTTCTTGCCGGGCCCGATGAACTCGTCCCGATTCTTCGCCCAGCGCTTGCCCTCGTTCTTCCAGTACTCTTCGCCCGATTTATACGGCGTGTAGTAGAAGAGCACGCGATAGCTGAGGCTCTCGATCGGCGGCATGTGCTCCTCGTTGGGAGAAGGCGGAACGTCGTGGATATTCAGCTCGATCACCAACTGACCGTCGCCGCCGCCCAGGCGGGTGTGCTTGAAGTCGGCGTCACGCGGCAGGATCGGCATCCAGGCGATGCCGCTGATCTGCTTGTTTCCACTGTCGTCGCTGGTGACCAGGTTTTCACTGGTCGGCTTCCACATGTAGTGCGCTTTGCGAGTGTAGAACTCCGACTGCACATACCAGTCCGGCGAGATGAAGTAGTTGTCGTCGTAGCGCAACTGGTAGCGATACTCGATGATGCTGCCGACCTGGACGTCCGGCAGCGTGAAGACCTTCGCCATCTCCTTGTAGTCCTTGCCCTTTTCGATCAGCTTCTCGAAGGGCTTGCCGGTGAACGGGATGATGGTGCCATCGGGATGGATGGTCCGGCCTGCGATGCCGCCGACCGTGTAGCCCTGGTTGCCCGAGGCCCTGTACTGCTTCAGTTCTACGTTGGCGAACGCCTTGCCCGCCTCGGTGAGCACCTTCAGGCGAACGTACTTGCTCCACATGTGGTTCTTGTCTTCGGTGATCTCCTCGCGGAAGAGGTAGACGGCGGCGGCTCCCGGAACCTCGGGCTGCGAGGTCATGCTCAGCTCCTCGGGCGTCGGTGCGGTCCACTGTTCCGCGCGGACATGGGGAGCGAGCGCTAGCAGGCAGACAAGAGGAAGGCAGCGAGCAATGGTGCAGCGAATGGTGTGGTTCATAGTTTCCGTTCCTAGCAGGTCCCTTTCCTATTTCTTCTTCAGCACCGCGCTGCTCACCTCATCGGCGGCAATGGTGCCGGCGAGCTTCTGCACGTCGGCGTAGCGCTCCGCGGGAAGCGTGATCTGGCGGATGGTGTAGGTGCGCTTGTAGTGCAGCGTGTTGTCCTTGAGCTGGACATCGCTCTGGTAGGCGGCAAAGCCGACGTCGAGTTTGACCGGATCGGGTAATTCGTCGACCGAGTAGCCCTCGGGAAGCTCGATGGAGTACTCGTCGGTGGCCTGCATGGTCTCGCCGAGGTTAATGGGCACGGTTCGCGGCTTGCGGTCGGTATCGAGGTCGAGATCGCCGAGCACGCGCGGCCGCACCATCAGCAGCGAACCCATGGCCTTGGCATAGCGTTCGGCGGAGAGCGAGTAGGAAACCGTGAGTTCCTGGTTCAGCGAATTGACGTTCTCGGCCTTTACGTTGGTGGCGGAGAAGGCGGTAAAGTCGCGCTCGAGTATGTGGTCGAGGAACTCCGTCTGCTGCTTGGCATCTCCCTTCGCGTAAACCTCGCGGCGCACTTCGGAGAGATCGCCGAAGCGCTTCTCCGTAACGGTTCCCTTCAGCACGCCGTCGGAGTCCAGGCGGAAGTTCGCGGTGCGATGGATGGTGTTGAGTCCGGGATCGAGTACCGGCAGTTGCACGATCTGGCTGTCGGCGCCGTCGATCAGAATGCCGTAGCCTCCCTGCAGGTCGGATTCAAGCTGACCAAAGGCCGTCTTCTCCGACGTGGGATCGAAGATGAGGTACTGCCGCCCGGACTGCGCCGTCACCAGGCTGTGCAGGCGCGGAGAGCTGTAGCCCTTGGCAACTTCGATCGCCGTGATGGCGTGATTGCTGACGATGGAAGGCGCGTCGGGATTGACGATGCCTCGCTCCGAGTCGACGATCACGGCCGTGGCATGGATGCCGACCGCGGAGAGCATCGCGGCGACCAGCGCGGCCTTATCCTTGCAGTCGCCATAGCGGTTGCGGAAGACGTCTCCGGCGGCATGGGGTT
>DASWCA010000582.1:0-3333 GCA_036390355.1 Acidobacteriaceae bacterium | reverse complement strand
GAGGGGGCGGACTGCGCGCTGATCTTCGTGCCGCCGTCGGCGGCGGCCGACGCGATCATGGAAGCGGCGGCGGCCGGCGTGCCGCTGATCGTCTGTATCACGGAAGGCATTCCGACTCTGGACATGGTGAAGGTCTGGGAGATTGTAAAGCGCTCACCGGTGCGGCTGATCGGGCCGAACTGTCCGGGGGTGATCTCGCCGGGCAAGGCGAAGATCGGCATTATGCCGGGACGCATTCACAAGGAAGGCTCGGTCGGCATCGTGTCGAAGTCGGGCACGCTGACCTACGAGGCGGTGTACCAGTTGACGACGCGCGGGATCGGCCAGTCGACGGCGATCGGCATTGGCGGCGACCCGATCATTGGCACGACGCACATCGACGCGCTGCGCCTGCTGAACGACGATCCGGATACCGAGGCGATCATCATGATCGGCGAGATCGGCGGAACGGCCGAGGAGAAGGCCGCGGAGTTCATCAAGGCCAACGTGAAGAAGCCGGTTGTCGGCTTCATCGCGGGGCAGACGGCTCCTCCGGGACGGCGCATGGGCCATGCGGGCGCGATCATCTCCGGCGGCGAAGGCACGGCTGCAAGCAAGATGGCCGCGATGAAGGCGGCGGGTATCCACGTCGTGGTATCGCCGGCCGATATGGGCGAAGCGATGGCGAGGCTGCTGGGCAAGGCGTAGAGCGCAGGATCATGAACGGGGTTGAGCTTGCGCAAGGGCGGCGGCAAGAATGAAACAAAAGCGAATGCGCGGCGCGCTGAGGAGGCAAAGAAGCGTGCAGATCTGGCCCGAACCGCCATTCGCAATCTGGAAAGCATCCCCGTCAACCAGAGGCCTGAAGAATATGCTGGAGAGATCAAGAGGCAAAGAGGTATTCTGAGCAAGGCGCTGAGCAAGCAGCGTTCGTCGGAGACGCACTCGCGAAAGTCCAAAGGAGGTGGCAAATGACGATCGTTCCCGGTCGAGGGACCGAGCGGCTGCACCTCGGACAGACTTCCAGTGATCTCCGATCGGCATTCGGACCGCCAGGGCGACGTCGCAAGGACGGGTCGTTTCGCGAGTATTGGGTCTATCCCGACCTGGGATTCGAATGCATCGTCTCGCGCCGGACCGGCCGGATTCTGAGCATCTTCTTCCACAGGGCAGCTTCATTCGATGGGAGCGATCTTTTCGGAGCGAGCGAGGAGCGCATCCGGACCCTCTACTCGCCGCCTTCCTTTAAGGGCGGAGGATTTAGAGTCGGCGAAGACAAGTTTTTCGGTCGCTGGTACTCCTACGAATCGGGAATTGGATTCCACTTCGATGAGTCGGGTCACGTGAAAACTATCTCTGTCTTCGTACCCAAACGGCGGCGGAAGGCCCAGACAACCAGAAGCGACCGGCGAGTAGATTCGCGCGGCATTGCTGCCCTGCGAAGGGCCTGAATCTTGAGGTCTACCCAGTGGGCCTATTCCATCCAGTTCGCCATCATTAACGGCAGCTTGATTCGTTTGAAGTGGCGAGTGTTATTTGTGACTAACACCGTGTCTGCCGCGATGGCGTGCGCCGCGATCAGCATGTCCATATCTCCAATTGGCGTCCCGGACGACCTTAGTTGATGCTTGATTTCAGCAAAAAAATCCGCGGCTTCAGCGTCCCACGGCAACATGGTCGTGACCTTGAGGAACCGATGCACGGCCTGATGAAGGTGATGGCGTTGTGAAACCTTCCTGAGGCCATACAACAGTTCAGCACGCGTCATTGCGGAGATGCATATGTCGGACGGAGATGTCCGGGCAAGATGCTGCTCAACCGGTCCGTACCCGCCTTTGATAATGTAGCTGCTGATGTCTGTATCGAGCATGTACCGCATTAATCTTCCTCACGGAAGAGCGTTCGGTCCTGCGTCGATATGCGGTTCATTGGCCGTTCCTTCATCCAGTCTTCCGGAATGTCGATGCCGCGCACGAATTCGAAGAACTCTTCCCATACTCCGGCGCCCGGCTTCTCGGAGAGGATGATGTTGTTCGTCTTTTCGTCGCGCGAGATGTAGACATGATCTCCCTTGAAGCGGAACTCGGCGGGCAGACGAACCGCCTGGCTTGCGCCATTCTTGAAGAGCTTGGCGATTTGAGTCTTTGGCATTGGGCTCTCCCCTCGTTCGAGTATATACCCCTGTATATATTCGCATCACGCTGGATTGGGCGAGCCAGCTTTAATTCTTCTGCTTGCGGTAGAAAAAGCCAGCCGCCAAGAAGACCAGCGCGACCATGAAGGCGAGTTCGGCGTGCGGCAGCGCGTGGAGGCGGAGTTGTATGACTCCGTCCACCAGCCATGCCGCACATCCGACAAACCATATCCACGCCGCGTTACGCATCCCGCTCCGCCGGCTTCCTTTGCTCGTTATTGGATGACCGTGCCCGACGGGTCGCTGTATGCAATCGGGATGTTGAGCTCTTTCAGACTGGGTTCGATCTTTGCGCGATCGCCTACCGCGACGATGACGAGCTGGTCGGGATGCACGTCCTCCTTCGCCACACGGGCTACGTCGGGCGAAGTGACGGAGGCGTACTTCTCCGGCAACTTTGCGTAGTAGTCGAGCGGACGGTCGTAGAGGAAGATGGTGCCCACCGCATCGGCAGTTGCAGCGGTGGTCTCGAATTGTCCCGGAAGCGACTGCATGCGCGCGTCTTTCGCCATCTTCAGTTCGGCGTCAGTCGGTGGATTGGCCGGGAAGCGTTTTATCTCGTAGATGAGTTCCTTGACTGCGTTTGCTGTGATGTCGGTGCGCATGAGTCCGCCGGCAAGAAACTGGCCGCCGCCGCGATAGAAGGCGTAACCCGACGATGCGCCGTAGGTGTAGCCGTGCTGTTCGCGGAGGTTCATATTGATGCGGCTGGCGAAGCTGCTGCCGAGCGTGTAGTTCATCACCTGCAGCGTCTGCAGGTCGGGCGTTGCCGCGGAAAGGCCCAGCCCGTAGGCGTAGAGTGCTGTCTGCGGAGCTCCGGGCTTATCGACGATGACGATCCGGGTGGACTGCGGCGACGGCGCGGGCGGGACCGGCACGCTTGCAGACACCTTGGCTGTCCATGAGCCGAAGTAGCGCTTGGCGAGCGTGCGAGCCTCAACCTCGGTGATGTTGCCGACGAGGACCAGCGCCGAATCTTCCGGTCCGTAATGAGCTGCGTAGAATGCGGTGACTTCGTCGCGCGTGAGCGACTGGACGCTCGCCGTGGTGCCGAGAGGCGACGCGCCATAGGGGTAGTTCCCATAAACGAACATCGGCCCGACGCGCTGGGCAACGGCCGAGACCGAATCGCCCTCCTGGCTGATGGCGACGAGGCGCTG
>DASWCA010000581.1:0-7440 GCA_036390355.1 Acidobacteriaceae bacterium | reverse complement strand
GACCCCAATCGTCGTTACCCACCCGACGCTTGCGAAGGCGCTGTATCTAAACGGAACCACCGATACGATCAAAATCTGCGGTGGACCGACCAGAAGCATACAGGTCAATTCAAGCAACGCGGACGCTTTTCATGTCACCTCAGGGAACGTCGATCTTTCTCAGGCGGGGCCGAGTGATCCGGGCGATTGCTCGGCAACCACGGGTAGCGCGGATTTTGCCGTTACAGGTGGGCCTACGGCCGATCCGGGAGTGAACTTTGGAACTGGTGGCACGGGTAAGTACGTTTCAAACGCGTTCCCCATCGATGATCCACTCAAAGATGTCCCCGCCCCAACCGCTCCGGCAAATCCTGGTTCCCATGCGCACATCGGCCCCGGCATTCACGGTTGCACGAATGCAAGTGGCTGCGAGGAGTACACGCCTGGGTTGTGGCCAGGCGGGCTCGATCTTACGGGGAAGACCGTCATATTCGACCCTGGGCTCTATTACGTTCAAGGCGGTGGTGTGACCTTCAAAAGCACGGTGGGCGGACAGGGTGCCGGGGTGGTCCCCGCTTACAGCGCAATGTGCTCTGGTTGCACGGCCGATCCTGACACCGGAACCGGCATGGTGATATACGACACGGTCCCTGCGGGAACAGCGCCCTACCCGGCAAGCCAGCCAACAGGCGGCTTCTCGATTAATACCGGCGTGAATTTTGCTATTCAAGGCGCCAGCAAGACAACAACCAATGCTAAGGGGGAAACTGTTCCCGCAGGCCCCTACTTCGGCATTCTATTTTGGGAAGACCGAACGGCAGACGCCCACGTAGGAAACAACCCGCCGACAAGTGGCGGGAGTCACGGCATAGGACAGGGCAGCGGCTGCTTCACGCTGATCGGAACGATATACATGACCAACACCTTGGCAATAATGAGTAACGCCAATCATTATCAGTCTGTCACATACAACGGCAATCCTTGCAGTGCGACTATACAACAGGGCTACGTTATTGCATCGACATTGGAGTTGAAGGGCACGACAAGCCTCACGATGGATATCCCGCCATACGGCTACCGGATCGTCCGCAAGTTGGCACTCATCCAATGAACTCCTCTCTTGCTTAAGAACACGGTTTTTAGTCCGTGCCGGCTCGTCTGCAGTCTCAACTTCAGCCGTTGAGGTTCTGCAATTCGGTGCTGCACCAACTCTTTAGGTAACCCTCTTTAGCCTCCGGTCCTGTCCGCGAACCTTCAATACCGTCACAGCACGTCAGATCCCACCCTACTAATCAGGTGTGTATCCTCCGCGCCCAACCCGAACCCATTGACACGGCACATATAATAGATTCAGAGGAACAATCTACGGAAAGCCGGCGGGGAACGTGTGGGGAATAGATATTAATCGGTATATACCACGCCGTAACTAGTCTGCTTTCTAGATTTTGCGCATATACCGGGGGGGTACCTTCACTGAGATGTCGTCCCGCCGAGCTTGGGTGAGTGCCGCGCATACCAGTCAGCCGGATCGAGAGTCCAATTCGCAGCAAGGTTCAAAATAAATTCCGATGACGATGACCTCTCCAATTCGCTCCAGGCTCCTCCTCGCCGTTCTCGTGCTCGCCGCGTGCGCCGCCGCCCCTCACTCCGCCCGCTCCCAGGCGCCGGCGACGCCGCCAGCAACTCAGCCGCCCGACTCCGGCGGACCAACCGTGGATAACGGCCCAATCGTCATCCCCAGGAAGAAAGAGTCGAACGAGCCGCCCGCACCCGCTGCGCCCGAGCAGCCCAAGGTCAAGAACCCCAACGGCGAGACCTACTCACTCCGCGTCGACGTCCCCATCGTGAACCTCGATGTCAGCGTGATCCTCGACAAGACCCACCAGTTCGTCCCCGGCCTGAAGGCCCCGAACTTCCTCGTCCTCGAGGACGGCGTCGAGCAGAAAGTCGACACAGTTCGCATCGCGCAGACCCCCATTACCGCGGTCATGCTGCTCGAATTCGCCGCCAACTCCTGGTATGTCATCAACGACATGCAAAATGCCGCGGTCAGCTTCTTCCGCTCTCTCCGGCCCGACGACTATATCGCCGTGATGACCTACGACCTGCAGACCCACATCCTCTCCGACTTCACCAACAACCAGCAGATCGTCGCGCAAAGCCTGGGTTCGCTTACCATTCCCACCTTCTCCGACACCGACATGTTCGACGCGCTCTACGAGACGCTCGATCGCACCAGCCGCATCCAGGGCCGCAAATACATCATCCTCATCGGCACCGGCCGCGACACCTTCTCCAAGCTCACCCTCGACAAGATGCTCGCCAAGATCAAGGCCACACCCAACGTCACTATCTTCACCATCGGCACCGGCGCGCTCCTCAACCAATTCAACACCGGTGGGGGCATCGGCGAGCTCAACTACCTCCAGGCTCAGAACCAGCTCAAGACCTTCGCCGCCATGACCGGAGGCCTGAGCTTCTCGCCGATCTTCCAGGGCGAACTGCCGGACGACTTCGCCCAGATCAACAACTCCATCCGCAACCAGTACATCCTCACCTACCGCCCCAGTAATCCCAAGAACGACGGCAGCTATCGCAAGATCAAGGTCGTCCTGGTCGACAACGAAGGTCACCCGCTGCAGATGCAGGATGAAAAAGGCAAGCCGCTGAAGTACTCCGTAATCGCGCGCGACGGCTACAACGCCAAGCTCCCGGTGCAATAAGTGTGCGCATCGCGTCGCTCCAGCCTTCCATCACCCTGACGCTCAGCGCTCTCGGCCGCCTCGACGCACTCTGCGCCATCACAAAATACTGCCTCGAAGCTCTGCCGCAACTCGCCGCTCGCAACCTGCCGGTTCTCCACGATTCCTGGACCGCCGACACAACCGAGATCCTGGCAACGCGCCCCGAACTCGTCATCGCCAGCGTTCCGTACCGCATGGAATCGCTCGCCGCGATCCTCAAATCGGGTTTGCCCGTCCTCGCCCTCGCGCCGCACGCACTCGCGGACATCTACGCCGACACGCGCCTCATCGCCACTCTCGTCCACGCCGATCCCGAGCCCCTCATCACGCGCATGCAGGCGGCCATCGAAACCACTCGCGCGCGGACTTCCCACCTGCGATCCGAGCAACGGCCAAGTGTCTACTGCGAAGAATGGGGCAAACCCCTGATCCACTCGCAGCATTGGGTTGCCGAGCTGGTCGAAGCTGCCGGCGCGACCTTCCTCGGCACGCCTGGCGCTCATACGACGCCCGAAGAAGTTGCCGCCGCCGACCCCGACGTCCTGCTCTTCGCATGGTGCGGAGCAGGCGACCGCGTTCCCCTGGACAAGGTCATCGCGCAGCGCCATTGGGAGCCGCTCCGCGCTGTGCGCAACGGCCGCGTCCACTGCATTCCCGACGAGTTTCTGAACACTCCGGCTCCAACCCTGCTGGAAGGCCTCGCCTGCATCGCCGGCGCCGCCCACCCGGAGTTGCACCCGCAGCACCCGCGCATCATCACGCTCGCGATGTCCGGCTATTCCACCATTTCCTCGTGCACATAGCACCACAACCAGCGCTCATGCGGCTGCGCGGAGGCGACAACCGGATGGCCCGTAGTCTTGAAGTGCTTGGTCGCGTGGCGGTTCTTGGACGAGTCGCAGCATCCCACATGGCCGCATGCGAGGCACGTACGCAGATGGACCCAATGGTCTCCAAGTGCGACGCACTCCGCGCAAACGTGGGTTTTGGGCGCGACGTAACGGCTGTGAGCGAGATGTTCGCAGATCGGCATAGGTTGCTTTGAACTCACCTTCTCGAAGGTTATCAAATACGGTGCTGGCGAGATAGATGCCGCCTCAGCAATGCGTCCGGTCTCCACCGGCCGCGCACCGATAATTGAGGAATGCGGGCAAGCATAGGGGTTCCGGAAAAGGCGCACGTCGAGATTGCTGGAAATGCCAGGATTGTGCGCGAATACCTGGCCTACCTTCGCGTTGAAAAGGGGATGCGTCCAGCCACCTGCGAGGCATACGCGTGCGATCTGGAGCAGTTCGCCGAGCAGTTGGAGCAGCGTGCAGGCCTGTTACAGACGGCCTCCGAGGGAGACGTCACCGGCTTCATGGCGCATCTGCGCGGCAACCTCGTAGATTCGCGATCCATTGCCCGCAAGCTCAGTTGTCTGCGCGGATTCTATCGCTGGCTGCTGCTCGACAAGCGCATCGCGCACGACCCTACCGTGACTATCGAGACTCCGGCGACTTGGAAGGTGCTGCCAAAGTCTCTCGCCGAGAGCGAAGTGTCGGAGATGCTCGATCGCAGCGCGTCCGCCGCCCGCAATCCCGACAATGCCGAGCGTTCCCGCGAGGCCGCCGCGCTCGCCCTGCGCGATCACGCAATCCTCGAACTGCTCTACGCGGGTGGGCTGCGCGTGGGCGAGATCGTCGCCCTCGGCGAAGAGGATCTCCATCTGGACCAGGCCCGCGCCCAGGTCCGCGGCAAGGGCGACAAGGAGCGGATCGTCCCGCTCGGGCGCAAGGCAGTGGAGGCGCTCGACGAGTATATGAAGCGCGGCCGTCCCGCATTGGCCCGGAGAAGTATGCAGCGTGCATTGTTCCTCAGCGTCCGCGGCCGAGCACTCACTCGGCAGTGGGTATGGGAGATGGTTCGGGCCGCTTCCGGCAGTGCCGATGGCAGCATCCACAAAGCCAGCCCGCACATGCTCCGCCACAGTTGCGCCACCCACATGGTGGAACACGGAGCCGACCTACGCAGCGTCCAGAAGCTGCTGGGCCACGCCGATATTGCCACCACCCAGGTTTACACTCATGTCGCGATGGAACACCTCAAGCGCGTCCACCGCGAGCACCATCCACGCGGAAAAAGAAGAGCAGTTGCTGGTTCTTAGTTGCTTGTTATTGGTAAAGGCAGAGCGATGGGCAGGAAGAAAGACAACGGAATTGGAACAAAGTTGAGCGAGTTCGAAAAACTCGCGGGACTGTTTCTCGCCATGCTCGAGAACGAGCGCAATGCCTCCGCGCACACGGTGCGGGCGTACCGGCGGGAGGTGCTGAACTTCGTGGAGTATCTGTGCGAGGCGCTCGGCCCGCAAGCATCAATTGCCGCCGTCGAGCACCTCCACATCCGCGCCTACCTCGGCCTCCTTTTCGAGCGGGGGCTGACCAAGGCCAGCGCCGCGCGTGCCCTGGCCGCGATCCGGTCGTGGTTCCGATGGCTGGCCAGGGAGCACAAGGTTGCGCAGAATCCGGCGCTTCTGGTCAGCACGCCCAAGCTTCCGCAACATCTTCCGCGTGTCCCCAGCATGGAAGAGGTCAACGGACTGCTGAACTCCATGGATAGCGACAAAGGCCCGGCCGCGAAGGACGAGGTTGCGGCATGGCCCGAGCGCGATCGCGTGATCTTCGAGCTGCTCTACGGCTGCGGCATCCGCAATTCCGAGCTGGTCGGAATCAACATGGCCGACATCCAGTGGAAGAACGACGCGATCCTGGTCAAGGGAAAGGGCCGCAAGCAGCGGTACGTGCCACTGGGCGACGAGGCCGCCATAGCGATGCGCGCCTATCTGCCGCTGCGCGAAGCCAAGCTGCGTGCGGCGGGCAAACTCGCTCTCGTCGCCGAAGGCCCGCTGGTCACCAACCTGCGCGCGCGAGGTTCAGCACGGCTCACCACCCGCAGCGTAGGCAGGATCGTCAAATGCATCGCGCTCTCCCGCGGGCTTGCCTCCGACGTGCACCCGCACACCTTGCGCCACGCCTTTGGGACGCACATGCTCGAAGAGGGCGCCGACCTGCGCGCCATTCAGGAGATGCTCGGCCACGAGCGCCTCTCCACCACGCAGCGGTATACCCAGCTCACTACCGGCCAGGTCCAGCGCGTGTATGACGAAACCCACCCAAGGGCACGCTGATGCTGGCTTCCAGCAATTCATGCCGCAGGGCAAGGTCGTCTCAGCTTCTTCAGCTGTTGAAGCACTGCGTTGGTTGGCGCCGAGCCGCACAGCGCATCATGGGCCTCTGCGCCGTCGCGTCCACCGTTTTCGATTTGCCCTAAGAGCCAGTCTGTCGCTGCCTGCTGACGCGTAAGAGCAATCGCGGATAGCAGCGCGCCGCGGAACCACGGGTCCATCAGCGCCCGCTTTCCGTCGAAGGTGGATTTCAGCAGATCGAATGCCTGTGGGGTGCGCGTCTCAGCAATTGCCAGCGCAGCCTCCGCAGCGCCGTCATCCGCCGCCGAAAGAAACCTTGCTGCCCACGGAATCGCTGACGGCCCTTCGAGCCGCAACACCCCGCCGTAACATGCGCCGAGCAATTCGGCAGAATCGCTCGCCAACTCCGCGCGAAGCTTCAGCAACAGCATGGCCGCGTCCGAGCCAACTTGTTCGACGGCTCGTGCGGCATTCACTCGCACCGTACTGTCCTCGTCGGCGAACAGTTCGGTCAGCCATCCCAACAGACGCGTGCTGTTTACTTGACGGCACTGCACCAGGGCCAGCGCGCATGTTCCTCGGAGGGCGCCCGCGGTATCGGAACGCCCGCCCCATACCGGCTCCATCTGGTGGTGCCGCATACCCACGAGGAATAACTCGTGTTCCTGATATTCGAAGGCTGCCAGCGTCTTCCCGATATCGTTCTTCGCCCAGCATTGCGGATCGGTCTTCACAGGGTCGTCGCCGGACTCCGGCATAAACCGGAGAAACGCCGACGCAAGCTCCGCTGTAAGGGAGGTGAGGCGCAACTCGCCGGCAATTCGAGCCGCCTTCGCCACCAGAAAATTATTGCGTTGCTGTAGTGCCTTACGAAGTGCCGTCTGTGCCAGTTCGGCAGATTGCTCTCGCAATCGATCGAGCGCAGCCGACTGCTCTTCAAATCCTTTCGCTGCAGCCATCGTCAATACCTCGGCACGTTTGGATCGATGGTTCGCGACCAGGCGTCGATCCCGCCCGCCAGAGACTGCGCCCGCTCGAACCCCTGCCCGCGCAGCCACATCGTCACCGAAAGCGAACGCTGGCCATGGTGGCACAGCACCACGATGTGCGCGTCGGGATCGAGTTCCGCATGGGCGCGCGAGGTTATGTCGCCCATCGGCATCAGCAGGGAATCGGGAAGACTGGCGGCCTCAAACTCCCAGGGCTCTCGTACGTCTAGTAGAAGTGGAGTGTCGGACTCCGGACCGGCCGGTTGAGCGGAACGAAGTTCGGCAAAGGTTTGCGGCGTGATCTCGGGCTCGGTAAGCGAGGTATCCAACTCTGACATAGCTTAAGAATATCGTTTAAACCGCATTCCGGAAGATATTGCCAGGTCACGACTTGCGGTCAAAGTGCATCCAACAAAGTACCCGGGCCCGCTTGCCCCAGGAATCACCCAGAATTGATACTGAATAGATGCCTGATGGAAGGCTACGGAAGGTGAGAGTGCTCGAAAAAGTTTTGATTGTGGAAGACGAGGCGCACGCGCGAACC
>DASWCA010000580.1:0-31672 GCA_036390355.1 Acidobacteriaceae bacterium | reverse complement strand
GGGTCATCCTGAGCGCAAGCGAAGGACCCCAGCAATGCCCAAGTCTCCCGTGCGTCCTCAAGCTTTTCAGCCCGCCATCGATTCTTCTTTTCCTCGCTCTCGCGGGATATAGAAACCGTTCTCAGTGCGCAGCGCTGACTGCGCCCTTCTTCGCGATCGCCTTCTTCAGCAGAAATACAATCGGAATACACGCGAAGCAGACCAGCGCGATGTACTGGAAGTCATCCACATAAGCCCTGAGCCGCGCCTGCTGGTTCAGTATTCCATTGATCAGCGAGTAGGCCTGCAGCGAAGAGCCGCCCGTGCGGCCAGTGATAGCCGAGGCTCCGTTGAACATGTGTTGAAACGCCGTGCTGGCCGAGTTGATGTGTTCCGACATTTCCACCCGATGCACCTGTTCATGGCGCGCCACCACCGTATTCACAATGGAAATTCCAATCGAGCCACCGATGTTGCGCATCAGGTTAAACAGCCCTGCGGCGTTTCCGATTTCTTCATTTGGCAAGCTCGCCATGCTGGTTGAGGCCAGCGGAACGAACACCATGCCCGCGCCGAATCCGCTAAGCACGATCGGCCACAAAAAACTCCATTGCGAAATGCCCAGATTTACCCGCGCAAACCACAGTCCGCAAAGTCCAAACAGCCCGAAGCCAAACGCCAGTAGGTAACGATTATCGATGCGGCTGCTAATCACTCCAATCAGCGGCATGGCGACCAGCGACCCCAGTCCGCGCGGACTGACCGCCAATCCCGCATCCAACGCGTTGTACCCCAGCAGCTCCTGGTACAGCAGCGGCAGCAACGTAATCATGCCGTAGATCACTCCGCCGAATAGTCCAATCAGCAGCGAGCCAAGCGTAAAGTTTCGATTAAGGAAGACGCGCAGTTTCACCAGTGGATTGCGTTCGCGCAACTCCCATATCAAGAAACTGACTAAGCAGACGACAAGTATGGTGACCGCCCATCGAATCCACGTTGCGCCGAACCAGTCGTCCTCTTGCCCTTTGTCGAGCACAATCTGCAACGCTCCTAGCCACACCGCCAGCAATCCAAAACCGATCCCATCAAAGCGTCCCGGCTTGGCGTCGCGGATATACGCCGGATCATGCACATAGCGCAGGATCATGAATATGGCGAGAATTCCTACGGGAATGTTGATGTAGAAGGCCCACCGCCACGAATACGTTTCCGTAAGCCATCCACCCACCGTAGGCCCAAGCACAGGCGCCACCACCACGCCCAGTCCAAATAAGGCCATCGCCTGTCCACGCTTATGCGGCGGGAAACTCTCTAGCAGAATTGCCTGCGACAGAGGCTGCAACGCTCCTCCGCCCGCGCCCTGCACGGCACGCGCGATCAGTATCACGATCAAGCTGTCGGCTGCGCCGCACGCAAACGAAGAAATAGTAAAGATCACAATGCAGGTCAGCAGAAAGCGCTTACGCCCAAAGCGCTGCGAGAACCACGAACTCGTCGGAAGAATAATTGCGTTCGCCACCAGGTAACTGGTGAGCACCCACGTTGCTTCATCGTTCGTGGCTGAAACCGAACCGGCAATGTAGGGAAGTGCGACCGCTGCAATCGAGGTGTCCAACACTTCCATGAAGGTGGCCAGCATCACTGCAACTGCCACCAGCCACGGGTTAGACACCGGAACTTCAGGAGTGGGCGCTTGGGGGGAATCACTCATTTATTTCGAATACTCACTTCTATAAATGTCGCGCCAGTGTCGCGGGTTGGCACACAAATCATTTGATCACATAATTAGATCAAGTGATTCACTTTTGCACAGGCACCCCTGCTGGCGTGTTCGGAGTCGCATCCACCGGTTTGATATTTGTGAGTCCGCCGCCCACCAATCGCAGCCTCGGCTCTCCCTCAATCGCTTCGAGCAGCGCGTGCGTCATGTGATCGTCAATCTGCGAAGCCTGCGTCAGCACCACCGGATACAGTACGATGATCTCCAGTCCTGTCTCTTCCAACCGCAACCGCGTCTGTGGCTCCGCCCTGGAAATGTGGATAGCCAGCGAGCTCTCCAAAACCCGATGCTGCCGTTCCAGTTCGGCCTTATATGAGTCATACACTCCGCCCACCGCGTCGGAGATGCGTTTCTGTGCGACCGCGTAATCCACATCCGCAGCCAGCGTCAGTGAAATCCGCCGCCATGCGAAGTTCGAGCCGGGGAGCTGCTTGAAGAAATTCGACGTAGGCTGAAAGACGACCGAGTTCGAGAACACGACAATGCGTCCCGTCGGACGCGCCTCTCCTCCCGAGGTATCCAGTTCCACCAAATGCAGGCGCACCAATCCAATATCCACCACGTCGCCCGTGACCGCGCCAATCTGTATGCGATCTCCCACGCGAATCCCATAGCGCCCGATGAGGAAGAAGTAAGCTGCCACGCTCAGAATCACGTTTTGCAGCGCCACCGCAATGCCCGCCGTAAGGAATCCCGCAAAGGTCGCCAGCGACCCGATCTCGGTCGAGAGCCCAAAAATCACAATCAGCGTGATCACCAGTGTGACTACGATCCGGCGCAGCAGTAGAAACTGATTGCGCCGCCGCTGCTCGCGAATGTAGCGGAAGATGGCGTGCCGCCAGAGTTCCGAGGCAATCGCCACCACGATAATCGCCAGCAGCAGCACTCCCAGCCGATAGAGCAGCGAGCGTGCTTCCGCCGAGTACGTGCGCTGGGTTTCGGCTCGCCATTCCGCCAAATTGTTCGTCGTCGCGTCCAGCATGATACTGGTCTTCGCCAGTGGAAGCACGATTGTCGACAAGTGCTTGAACTCTGCTGTCAGAGCCTCTATCTGTTTCTTCCGGTCAGCCAGTACCGCCGGATCGCTCGATTGTGGCTGGGCCGAAATTTCTTCGCCTCGTTGGTTGACGGCGCGCAGTTGTTGCCGCAGTGGCGCGCGAATCTTATCCAGCGTCAGACGCAATTGTGCCGTCGCGTTGACCGCTTCTTTCTGTGCATTCAGCTTTCTGGTGAGCGAGAGCAGATCGCTCGCCAGGGAAACGATCCCCTCCGCTTGCTTGGGTGGCGTCGATGAAGCCTGCTGCATAGCGACCGGAAGCGGGCTGAAGGGCATCATTGCCGCCGCAGGACTGCTCGACGATGTGTTTCCGGCATTGGAAGCCGTGGTGCTCCCCGCCTTGGTCCCATCTGCACCGCCGGAGTTTGTTCCTGCGGAGTTGCCGCTCGCGGAATTCGCGCTTCCGCCCACCGCACCTTCTGTGCGATTCGTCTGTGACGGGCGAACGCTGCGTTCGATGCTTCGTTCAAGGCGGGCTTCAGGCACATTGCGTTCGAGCTCGTTGATCTTTCCCATCAGCCCAGCCGAAGCTCCCGCCGTAGCGAAGGCATTCATATTCTGCACTGCTTCCAGCCGTGCCTGTGCCAGCTCCAGTTCGCTTTTCTGTTCTGCTATCTGCTCTTCAAGCGTCTGGCGCTTTTTCCCCGTTGCATTGGCTGCCTGCCTTTGCAGCGCATCAAGATCGCTCGTCGCCTGCTTCACCCTTTCCTGACCTTTCGCAACCCATTGCGGAAGATTGTGGCCAGCCTGTGTATTGTCGGCCTGAGGAACTGCAGTCTGGGGATGGGCGAGCTGAATCTCCTGAGCCTGAGTACGCGCAAACTCAAAAATCAGCGAGATTGCCTGCAAACTCGAACTCCGGTTGTAGCTGGTGTAAATGGAGTCGGCCGGATCAATGGAGAGCTGAGCGGGAACCTGCACGCGACGATACCACTCAATCGACTGGTTCAAAAACGCAATAAGTGTATCGCCAGGGTCCTCGTTCTGCGCGACGCAGAAGCCAAGAACGGAGGCGAGCAGCAAAGTGATAAATGCGATGAGTCGAACGGGCTTGATTGAATGCATTTTTGAGTAGGCCTTCGGACAAAACTCTGCGAAAGAACGGTCACGTCCTCAAGCATGAGTTTACCTTTTTTGGCTCAGTTAATTGGATGAGTTCCGGTGTGAGCGGGTTGCAAGCAGTGCCTCCCGTTTCGAGCAAACGACCAATAGAGAAATCCCGGGCAGAACAGAAAAGCCTGCCGCGAAGCAGGCTTTTCTCGTGGTTGCTGGAATCAACTCAAAAGCTGTATCCCAGTTGCGCGGAATAGGTGCGTGGCGAAAGGAAGTGGGTTCCGCTGAAGGTGGAGAGGAAGTTATAGAGCGCCACCTTGTTCGTCAGGTTGCTGACCGTAAAGCGTAGCGAGACCTTCTGTTTATCTGAGCGGAAAAGATTGTCATCGCCCACCGCCGCGTCAAAGACATGGCGAGGAGCGATTCGCGGCGGATTGCGGTCGTCACTTTCCGTGCCCGGGGCCGGGATATTTACCCGCGTCGCGCCCTGCGCTCCCGAAGCACAGGAACGGATCGGAGCGTTGAGCGTAGCGAAGGTCGATCCACAGAAAAGGCCGATGGCCGCCTGCTGATCGGCCGTAAAGCCCAGGGCGGTCGCGTAATCCGGCACATTGCCTGCCACCATGCCGCTCTCATAGTTCCAGGAGAATCCTACCCATGGCAGATTCTTGCCAAACTGATATTGCACATGTGAGTTTTGCTGGAACGCCTGATCGTGGTCAATCCGGAAAACACTCGCATCCACCGGGGAGTTGAACAGGATGCCTCCAGTCTCCGGGCCGAAGAAGCGCGACCGTGTATGTCCCATGACCGAATACGCAGACCAGCCATGAATCGTCGGCATGGTGAGACGGACGGCGACACCGTCGATCTTCGACTTCTTCCACTGGATAGGGAATGACAGCGGTGTATTGAACAGCACGTCAAAGTCATAGTCGCCATCGGTGTACTTCCAGAAATAGCTGGCATCCATGACCAGATACTTGCCGAATCCCTGTTGCACTCCGGTTTCATACTCATTGCGATGCGCAGTGGTGAGCGATTTCTCGCCTTCCGCTCCGAAGACATTTGAGCTCAGTCCCCCGGAGCCGGTCGCGCTGGAGAGCACGAGATTCTCGTTGTAAGGAGTCAGCATCAGTCGTCCATACGAGGCGCGCAAAACGGTTCCTGTTTTTGCGATCAGGTAACTCGCTCCAACGCGCGGCTGTACTGCGTGATCGCTGCTGATTCCGTTATAGACGTCGGCCCGAACTCCTCCCATCACTGTCAAATTCCTGAGCTTAACGGAATCCTGAACATAGACTGACTCTTCCTTAATGTCGGAGCGCCCACGGAAACTGAACAGGCTTCCTCCGCGGGTCAGGTCAAAGGGAGCCAGTCCCTGCAGAAAGCCGGGGCTGGATGGATCGTTGAACGTCTTGTCAGTGATTCCAAGCTGGAAGAATTCGGAGAGAAAGGTGTGCTGCCACTCCACTCCGGCCTTGAGGTTATGTCGCCCACGAACAATCGATAGGTCAGTCTTGATCCCCGTGCTCGTCAGGCGGCGTTGCTGATTCAACGTAGCCGGCTGATCGGCCAGCGGATTGCTGCTCGGGTAGTACCCAACGCGATCCTGTCGTATCCATGCATTGGAACTCAGCAGGGTGCTCTCGTTGAACTGATGGTTATACCCTGGAGCCACGTTGAAGCTGCGCAATTCCTGCCGCTGATCCTGTCCGGCGCCCTGCTGGTCATAGTCGTTCGGTTGTTGGAACCAAGTCCGCGCCAGCGACAAATTCAGATGCAGTGTATCGTTCGGCGTCAGTTGGTAATCCGAGCGGTTGAATAGATTTTCCGAATTCCCATGTGCATGCAGTGGCCTGAACTCCGGAGTATCCAGAAATCGGCCCGAATTGATGCCGTCAATCGCCGTGAAATTTCCCCAGTGATCATTTCCCTCGCTCAGGTTCACCGAAGTGGAAGCCGTGCCGAAGGACCCGTATTCGCCGGAGATCCCTCCATGAACGCCCTTCGCCCCCAGCCCGCTCTTGGTGGACGTACGGACAACGAGGCTCGCCTTATCTCCAAACTCCGCCGGAGCAACGCCGCTGATAACTTCCATCGAGTTGATCGTGCTCGTTGCGATCTGATTGGAGAACGTGCGGCTCTGTTGATCGCTGACCGGCTGATTGTCGATGACGAATGATGTATCCGAGTGCTCACCCAGCGGATGGAACAGCCCATTCGAGTCGGTCACCACCCCCGGAGCCGTCTGCTGAATCACCGAGCTCAGTCCCGAGGAGCCGCTCTGGGGCAGCCGTTCGATGAGTCCCCGATCGACGTCCACATGAGCCGTGGGGTCGCTTTCCAGCAAATCGGAAACGCTACCCTGCACTTCAATCACGGTCTGCGCCGACGCCACGTTGAGCGTCAACTTCAGTGCAACCGCCACCTGTGAGTTCACGTCGATATCGCGATCCGTTGCGGCGAATCCCGGCGCGCCTATGTTGACGTGATAGTGATTGAACGGAACATTGTGTATAACAAACTGCCCATTGCCATCCGTTGAGGAGGAAGCGTGATAGTTCGTAACGCGGTTTTGAATCTGCACCGTTGCGCCGGGGACAACCGCCCCCGAGGAATCTGCAACGCTACCCTGGATCGTTCCCGACGAACCAAGGGTTTGAGCTGCGAGAGCGCTCGATAAAAACAAGGTCATAACTGCCACAATTGCAAACGAACGTGACTTCATACATAAACTCCATAGCCTTCTCGCCCCTCACGAGTTTGCGTTTCGAAACGCAAACGCTGCGGGAACGAAGCCCGGTATCCGAATCAACAGCAATCAAAGTCGCCACTGCGGATTTCCAGCAGTGGAGTCGATCACACGAATTTCAGAATGTTGAACTTTCAGGCGATGGCAGGAGGCCCGCGTGAGGTGTGCTGGGAGCGTTCGATTGTTCGAGCCGTCAGCGGAACAAAAATGTTCTGGTTGCCAACCTGGAGCAGCGGTTGACCTTCGACCGGCATCGGTGCCGGTGCGTGCAGCGCGTTAGCCACTCGACACAGCGAGCAGACATCATACGGACCAGAGGCTTCTTCGCGTATGAGATTGTGCTGGGGGCTTAAGTTCGCCAGTAGCTCTGGGACACGTTGGTCATGGATCGCCGGGTGCACCAGCATGTGCACCAGAAGCACAAGCGCCAATACGGTCTTCCAACGCCACAGACGAACCATAATGTAAGTATGCGTGCTAGTGCCGACGGATGTAAACCCGGCACATAGGAGCAGCCTCGTTCGATAAGATGCAAAACGTAACGGCGATAACTGTTACGGGAGTGTTACAAATTCCGGGCAACGCCCGAAGTTGCCCTCAAACGCAGTACACTGATTGGCTATGCCGCCTCGTTCTCTAACTAATCCGGAGTTTTACCTGAATCGCAGCATATCGTGGCTTGCCTTCAATCGCCGCGTGCTGGCCGAGGCTGAAGACGAGAGCAATCCATTGCTGGAGAGGGTAAAGTTCCTCGCCATTACCGCCAGTAACCTCGATGAATTCTTCGAAATCCGCATTGCAGGGCTGCTGCAGCATCTAGAAGAAGGACAGGTGGAACCCGGACCCGACGGCCTCACTCCCATGGATGAGCAGGAAATGCTCGCCGAGGCCACTCACGAGTTCGTTCGCGAGCAGTACGAGTGCTGGAACGACCAGCTCCTCCCCGCCTTGGCCGAACATCGCATCAAGGTACACTCGCTGGCCGATCTCAACGACGCCCAGCGCGAGGTGGTCGACGACTACTGCCGCAACGAACTCGACGCCCTTCTGACGCCTGTCACCGTCGATCCCGCGCATCCCTTTCCACGCGTGATCCACAAAGCGCTCTGCCAGGCACTACTATTGCGCCGCCGCCGTCGCTCTTCGACCAACGCTGCCAACTACATGGGCGTAGTGACCGTTCCGCGTTCGCTCCCCCGTCTGGTACGCCTGCCGGATGGCCGTGGCGATTCCTTCATTCCCCTCGCTGACCTTGTCGGCCTGCACGCCGGACGCATGTATCGCGGCTACGAAATTCTCAGCGAAGGCGCCTTCCGCATCACGCGCAACAGCAATCTTTATCTGCAGGAAGAAGAATCGCGCTCCGTTCTGGAGTCCGTGCGTACGGAGTTGCACAACCGTCGCAAGGGAGACGCGGTCCGCCTCGAAATTGATTCCGATGCCAGCACCGAAATTGTCTCGCGCCTGCAGACCGTCTTCGAGCTGCAGGATTGGCAGGTCTATCGCACGCCCGGTCCGGTAAACCTTTCGCGCCTAATGGATCTCTACGGCACCGTCAATCGTCCTGACTTGAAATTCCGCCCCTTCCAGCCGCGCGAGTGGTCGCTGCCCAAGGGGACGCGGGACATCTGGGCAGCCCTGCGCCAGCGCGATGTGCTGCTGCATCATCCATTTGACAGCTACGACAGCGTAGTCTCCTTTATCGAAGCCGCGGCTCAGGATCCAGCCGTGCTCTCCATCAAACAGACCCTCTATCGCACCAACGTAAATTCCCCGATTGTCGAAGCGCTCGTGCAGGCCGCCACCACCAAGGAAGTCACGGTAGTTGTCGAGGTAAAGGCGCGCTTCGACGAAGCCTCCAACATCAAGTGGGCCAGGGAACTGGAGGACGCAGGCGTCCAGGTTTTCCACGGACTCGTAGGCCTCAAGACTCACTGCAAGCTGACGCTCGTCGCCCGCAAAGATCCCGACGGAGTCATGCGCCGCTACTGCCATCTCGGTACCGGAAACTACAACCCCACGACGGCCGCGTTTTACACCGATATCAGCCTGTTGACCGCGAACTCCGAGATGACCTTTGCCGTCCACAACGTCTTCAACTTCCTCACCGCCTACTCCGAGCAGCCAAACTATAATCCGCTGCTGGTAGCACCAGTCGATCTGGCCGAGCGCGTCGCCAACCTGATTGCCCGCGAAGCCGACCACGCCCGCGCCGGAAAACCCGCGCGCATCATTGCCAAGGTAAATTCGCTGCTCGACAAAAACGTGGTGCAGGAGCTTTACCGCGCCTCACAGGCCGGAGTGCAGGTGGATCTCATCGTGCGCGGCATCTGTTCGCTCAATCCCGGCATCCGCGGCATCAGTGACCGTATCCGCGTACGCAGCATCGTAGGCCGCTTCCTGGAACATAGCCGCATCTACTACTTTCAGAACGGTGGCGACGAGGAGATTTATCTGGGCAGTGCCGACTGGATGCCGCGAAACTTGTACGAGCGCGTGGAAGTGGTCTTCCCCCTGCGCGACCCCCTGCTGCGCGACCGCGTGCGCCATGAAATTCTAGAAGCCTACCTTGCCGACAATGTAAAGGCACGCATCCTGCAGCGCGGCGGAACCTATACTCGCGTTGATGCGAAAGGCAAGGTCGTCCCCTTCAGTTCACAGGATTTTCTAATTGACTGCGCCGAGGGCAAGCGCGACCTCTCGACGATTCCCGTGACACCCGCCAGGCCGCTGCGACGAGTTGCAAAACCTCGCGCCAAGGTAATGCATAGATAGGTATATATCGATGATCGTCTATTTTCTGCGTCACGCAAATGCCGGACAGAAGCGAGCCAACCCAGTTCAGGACGTAAAACGTCCCCTCGACAAAGAAGGCATAGAGCAGTGCCGGTACGTGGGCCGTCTGCTCAATGCAATGGATACGCACGTCGATCTGATAATTTCCAGTCCGCTGAAGCGGGCTACCCAGACCGCGTCCCTCGTAGGCAATGAGATCGACTACGACCAGCGCATCGAGCGCGCTCCCGCCCTTCTGCCCACCTCCCAGTATGAGCGGTTCCGCCAGCTCCTTCTTCAGATCCGCGGCCTGGAGGCCGTGATGGTTGTTGGCCACAATCCCAACTTCAGCCAGTTCCTCTCCCTGCTGGTCAGCGGAGGTCTCACCGAGCGCGCCATCGACATGAAGAAGGGAAGTGTCGCCCGCGTCGAAATGGGTCCCAAGCGCAGCGTGCTCAACTGGCTCGTCACTCCGCGGCTGCTCAAGAGCACCTACACTTCAATACAGGAAAGCTCGCGGCCAAAAGTCTCATGAAAAAGACCGCTCTCTCTTTCCAGCGCCCATAATTCCAGTTCCGCTCCCGTCGGCCGGCTCACCAGCGTAAGGCGCACGCTTCTAGGCTCAAGCTTTGCGCGCACATTGAGCACCGCTCCGCGTCTCCCCTGTTCCACCGCCCTCGCCAGCCTTAGCAGAATCACCACCCGGGGCAATAACAAACGATCCGCCGGTGCCAGTACACTCACCGGACTACTCGTTGGCGTAATCTTCGACTTACCAAGATAGCGCGCAATGGCCGCGATAAACCTTCGCTGCGGCAAACTGAAGCCCAGCAGCTCCGAGTGCGCCAGAATGTAGAATGCGTGCCGCCGGCGTCCCGCACGGCTGATGAATGAGCCCACTTCATGTAGCATTGCCGCCGCGTTCAGCAAGCTCGCATACTCCGGCGGTAGATGATGAATCGGCGCCAGCAGCTTGAACAATCGCTGCGCGTGTTCCGCCACCCTCGATGAGAACCGCAGGTCCACCTGGTAATGCGCGGCGAGATTCAGAATCGCATTCTGCCTCTCGCTCTCCAGTTGCTTGCTCAGCCCGATATCTTCAGCATCGGCGGCCATCTGCGCCAGAATGCCGTCGCGCAGTCCGAACGGCAGATAGCGGAAACTGGTGAGATCAAGTTCGGTGAACAGCTCGGAAAACACATGCGCTCCGGCCACGATGATTTCGGCCCGTCGCGGCCCAATCCCTTTGAGCGCCCGCCGCTTATCCACGTCCATCGTTGAAAGCTTCTTGGTCAGTCGCAGCAGGCCCGCCCGTGGCACCGTCGAGGTAGCGCTCTCCTGCCCGGCGGCCCACACTTCGCTCAGCGCTGCGGGAGTTCCAGAGGTGGCAATGGTGAGATTGACCTTATGTTCGGTCAGCTCGCGCCGCACCCGCCCCACCTCTTCCCCGATGTAGCTGCGCATCTGGTCCAGCTCGGTCTCCGTCGGCGGGTCATGCTTGAGGAACTCGCGCGTCAGGCGGACGGCCCCGAGCGGCAGGCTGTAGATGTGCTCAATCTGCCCTTTGTAGGAGACGATCAGCTCGCAGCTTCCGCCGCCCAGGTCGATCAGCAGCACGCGGCCTGCGCCGATCCGCGTGTTGGCCATCACTCCAAGGTGGATCAGGCGTCCTTCTTCCACGCCGCTCACCACTTCCACGCGCCAACCCGTTGCAGCCTTCACCCACTGCACAAATGCGCCGCCGTTGTTGGCGTCACGCAACGCGCTGGTGGCAACCACGCGCACCTGGGTAGCGCCGCAGGCCTGCGCTGCCTTCTGGAAGCGCCTGAGCACGCGTACCGTCTGTTCCATCACCGCCGGGTCCAGCGCTCCGCCGCGAAAGACAGCCTCGCCAAGCCTTACCACTTCACGGTCTTCGTGCAGCACCTGCAAACGTCTGCGCACGACCCGCGCAATCTTTAACCTTACCGAGTTTGCACCGATATCCACGGCGGCCAATGTCGCCATTCGCTATCCCGCCTTACGGACTAGTCGAAGAGATCGAGAGCCCTGTGCGGGAGCCGCAGGTTTGGTCATTGCAGGTTTGGTTGTTGCAGGTTTACTTACCGCAGGCTTGCTCGTAATAGGTTTAGTCATCCACGTCCTGACGCTTTGCGCCGCGCGCAACGCTTTGCGATATTCGCGCCGCGCGCCCGCCTGCAACGCGCCACGGATCGGCTTGGCCGCAGCGGACTTTAACTCACGTTCAGCCAGTTGCGCGAGCGTCGCCCAATCGTGCCACTCTCCAATTGCGTCCTGCACGACTTTGAACTTCGACGCCAGCTCGGCGGCATCGTCGAACTGCTCCATCGGTTCCAGCGAATAGCGCAGCATCTTTGTATTGATGCGTAAGCTGTGCAGGCGAGCTTCATCGGAAGGAATGTTACGGGTCCATTGCAGAAAATTCTTGCGCGCTCGCGCACAGAGCCGGTGAGCATCCTGCGCATTGTGCTCATGCTCAGAGGCGCGTTCGGCCATAGCCGGAAGCCTCTTTTTCAGCAGCGGCGCCGAGCTGGAAACCAGAGCCCGCAAACCTTTGGATTGGCTCTTCCGCTCTGACTTCAGAAACCGCTGCAGCTTTTCCTGCGACTTCTCCCCATCATCGGAATTGGCTGTACGGGAATTGGTCGCGCGGGATTTAGCTGCACGGCTTCGCGAGCCCAATGCCAGCGGCTCTTTGAGAATCCCAAGATGTACGTCGATGTCCCGGACCTTGCCTGCCTGTTTGCGCAAGCCTTTCAGCGACTTTGCCAGTTTCTTGGGACAGTCGCCGAGCTGTGCTTCCAATCGCCGCACCGTCGTGCGCGTTTCGTGTACCTTCTTTTTGCTGGAGCGATCCGGAATGGTTTCAAGCAAAGCGAGCAGCCGTATGCTCAGTATGGCTGGATTCAGTTGAGCGGGAGTTGTAGCCGCCATGTTAGTCACCACGGCAAAACGATACGCTATTCCCGAACATCGCCGCAATCACCGCCTTGATGTTGCTGCCCCTTCGCGAATAAGCAGATTAGCGAACCCCAGGTGGCCCACATATGCCTTCTTTTGGCATGTGTGGGAATCAGGCAACACTCCACTTCCGGAGATTTTGACCTTCCCCCACTCACCCACGACCCAAGTGGCCCCCTCTAGGTAATCAGCTCTGCTTTCGGCTCTGCTGTGGCTTCCGGCTCGGGAGACTTGCTGCTCTTATACAAGCTCAGGAAACTCGCCGCGCCTTCTTTCCCAAAGTACCGAGCCAGCAGATCCGGCTTTGCCTGTCGCAGATCCACAATCAGCAGCCCGTCGAGCACATTCGAGAACTTAGCATCCACATTAAAGCCCAGGAATTTTCCTCCCAGCTTCATGTAGTGCTTCACCAGCACGGGAACCCCCTTGCCGTCGCTCTCAAACATGCTGACCCAGTCCGAGATGTCATCCAGCGAGAACACCCGAGCAAACATTTCCGGCTCATGCACATCCTCGGCAGAGATTCTTGGCGGATGCTTAGGCTTCAACATCTTCAGCAGCTCCGCGTTCACCGTGTGCGCGCTCAAATAGCTGGTCAGCACCTCTCGCGATGCCGGAGAGTAATCCGCGCTTATACTGACTGCGCCAAACAGCATCGGAGTCTCAGGATGCCGCACGATATACGCTCCAATGCCTTTCCACAGAATCAGCAGCGGCGCATATTGCCTCTGATAGTCGAGCGCCACAAAAGAGCGTCCCAGTTCCAGTGCCGGCCCCACCTTGGCGAAAAACTTAGGCTGGAAGCGGAACAGCGTCGTCGTGTACAGCCCGCGCATGCCATAACGCCTCACTACATCCTGCACATTGCAGATGCGGTAAGCTCCCGCGATCTCCTTGCGCTCCTCGTTCCAAAGCACCAGGTGCGTGTAGTACACGTCAAAGCGGTCCAGATCGCGCGCCTTCCCCGTGCCCTCTCCCGAGGCGCGGAAGGTAAGCTCGCGTAACCGTCCAAGTTCCCGCACAATTTTCGGAGCCTGCTTCGAACTCAGTGCATACACGCTCATCTTGCCCGCGCTCTGCAGCAGAGCCTCCGGCGGAAGCGCCTTCAGCTCGCCTTCCAGCACTGCCGGGTCCTGCGGCCGGGCTACAGCGTGCTTTGGCTGCCAGCTGGTTGGGAAGAATCGAGTGCGTGGCGAGCGAATACGGTCGCGCAACGAAAGCAGCGAACTGTTCCAGCGCAGCAGGTCGATCGCCTTGTCATCATCGTGAATGGCCTTCAGCGTTTCGCTCTCCACCGGAGCGCCAATGCGAATCTCCATCCGCCGTCCGCGCTTGTTGATCAACTCGTGAGGCAAAAACAATGTGCGCAGCCGCGGGCTGATCATCCCCGCCAAATGGAATCCCACGCTGTTTTTGCCTGAGATATAGGCCGGAACGCTTGTAGCGCCCGCCATCCGTGCGATGCGCGCCATATTGCGATTCCACTGCGGATCGAGCACTCTGCGATGGTGACGGCTCCAGGAGGCAACTTCGCCTGCCGGAAACACAATCAGCATGTGTCCCTGCTTCACCCAGTCGAGCGCCTCGCGAATCCCGCGACGGTTAGCCGCCTCATGTCCTTCGCCCATCATGTTGTCCACCAGGATGCAGTGCAGCGACAACTCCTCCATACACCCAAGCAGTTGATTAGCCAGCAGCTTCACGTCCGGACGCAGACGGAGCAGCATCGAGGCCATCAAAATTCCATCCAGCATGCCAAACGGATGATTAGCAAAGACTACGGCTGGCCCCTCCAGCGGGACATGCTTCAGGTCCCCCTCGCGTACCGTGTACTCCACCTCCATCTCGCTCAGGATGCCATCAAAGACATTCCCTTCAGCATGGGAGAGAGCACCGGCATAGATTCGATCGAGACGGCGAATGGGGAGAAAGGGACGAACCCACGGCATCTTCTTGCCAAGGTTAGCAAACGGGGTGGAGGGAGTCTCTGTCATTGTGCCACGATACATAATGGTCAAATACTGCGCCCAACGTCTTGCAGGGCCATGACACCAGTGTAAATCTTTGGTGAATGACTTAACAGTAAGGCGAACCGCCCCAGACCTCGCCTGTTCGCCTCTAGCCCTGACCGGCATAGACCTTAGCCCGAAACCAGCTACTATGCAAGCCACTCCAGCTACATAAAGCGCCAGCAGGACACGCCCACTCGGACGCCAGCCCTGAAAGCAAAAAGGCGGCCTGCAAGAAGCCGCCTTTCTGAACTGCATGAATGAATACTCGCTAGTTCTTCACCACGCGCAGGTTGTTCGTCACCTGGAATACCCCTGAAACTCCATTGGCCCGCAACCCTGCCATGTTCTTGTCCTGCTCGCTGTCCACAATTCCCTCCAGCCGAACCCTGCCACCACTCACCACAATGTGAATGCTAGGCACTGCCGACCAGGAGTACCGCGACAGGTCTGCAAAGTTGAAGATCGAGTGAGCCACTTCGCGCCGTATGCGATCGTCCATCGGCGAAGGTGGCAACTGATTGATATGATCGATCACCTTCTCCACACCTTCAATGTGCTTGACCGTGTTCACCGCATCGCTCTTCAAACCGCTGCTGTTCGCGTCTCCCAGCAACTCCACCGTGTTGCCGTTTACGCGGAACGCCAGCCAGTCCCACAGCGTGTAGTAGGGCTGCATCACCAGTTCATGGCGCACCTCACGCGAGATGCGGTCTTCTTCATTCACCGGAGCCGTCTTCGATTTGTGTGCCGGTAACGCCGGAATCGCATCCGAGTTTTGCGTCTGCATCTGCGCCGCAACGGCGGCCTGGGCTTTATCGTTCTGTTGCGCTGCTGCCGTTCCTGCCGGCAACACCAGCGACAGCGCAAGAGCAAGGAAGTACAACTTTCCGTTCTTCATATTTCCTTAGATCTCTCCTTCGTACCCTTCAAGGTAGAACACGCTTCGCCGCACAAAGATGTATCAATTCATGCCAAAAGCGGCGCAACCCCACAAAGCTGTACGAAATTGGAAAGAATCTGCATTCCGTTCCCCGTAAGCACCGACTCTGGATGGAACTGCACCCCTTCAATCGGCAGGCTGCGATGCCGCACGCCCATAATGATTCCGTCCGCGGTCTCCGCCGTCACTTCCAGCACATCCGGACACGACTGCGGCTCAATCACCAACGAGTGATACCGCGCAACCTCCATACCATCCGGCACTCCGGCAAAAATTCCGCGCCCATCGTGCTTCACTCTACTGCTCTTGCCGTGAATCGGCCGTGGCGCCCGTACAATGTGTCCGCCAAAGGCCTCACCAATCGCCTGATGTCCCAGGCACACGCCCAGAATCGGCATCCGTCCACCCAGCTCGCGAATCGCCTTCAGCGATATTCCCGCATCCTTCGGCTCGCCTGGCCCCGGAGAAATCACCAGCCCGCGAAATCCGCCGTTCGCAATCTCTTCCACCGTCACTTGGTCGTTGCGGCGCACCACTGGCTCGGCTCCCAGCTCGCCAAGAAACTGCACCAGGTTATAGGTAAACGAATCGTAGTTATCGATAACGAGCAGCATGTTGATTCCTCCGCCTTAGCCGTTCGACTCAGCCAGCGCCACGGCCCTCCGCAGCGCGCGTGACTTGTTGATCGTTTCTTCCCACTCCATCGCCGGAACCGAGTCGGCCACAATTCCCGCACCGGCCTGCACGCTCAGTTCATCGCCCGCCAGCTCAATTGTGCGAATCGTAATGCAGGAGTCCAGATTGTTCGCGTAATCCGCATACAACACCGCACCCGAATAAGCCTCACGCGGCCCGCGCTCCAGCTCCGCAATCCCCCGCATCGCGCGAATCTTCGGCGCGCCCGTCACCGTTCCGGCAGGGAAGCACGCACCGAGCGCGTCAAACCGATCCAGCTCCGGACGCAACTCCGCCTGCAACTCCGTCACCAGGTGCTGCACGTGTGAATACTTCTCCACCGTCATCAACCGCTTCACCTTCACCGTGCCGTACCGAGCCACCCGCCCCAGGTCATTTCGTCCCAGATCGACGAGCATCATGTGCTCCGCCCGCTCCTTCTCATCGCCGAGCAGTTCCTCAGCCAGGAACGCATCCTCTTCCGCATTCACCCCGCGAACCCGCGTCCCCGCAATCGGACGATACGTCAATTCGCGATCCCTGCATCGCACCAGCATCTCCGGCGAAGCTCCAATCAGCGCCCGCTCTCCGCCCACGTCAGCGCCGGTGTCCGCTCCAAAGTTGAGCAGGAACATATAGGGCGATGGATTCGTCGCTCTTAGCGCCCGATACAGCGCCACCGCATTTGCCTTCGTCTTGCGCCGGAAGCGCTGCGACAACACAATCTGGAAGCACTCTCCGGCAAAGATCAGCTCCTTCCCCTCGGCCACCGCGCGCTCAAACTCCGGACGCGCAAAGTTCGACTGAAACTCCGCTTCTCCCGCGCCGCCCACCGCCAGCGTCTTCAGCGGCAACTCCACCGCCGCGCTCAGCTTGCGAACAACCTCGCGATTCTCCGCCGTAGCCGCGTCAAACTTCTTTCGCAGCTCCGCTTCATCGGCTCCCGTTTCCACCTCGGCCAGCGTACGAATCTGTATCTGCTGCCGCGCATGATCGAAAGCCAGCACCGTTCGAAATATCAGGAAACACGCATCGTCTCCCGTTCCCGTAACCGCCTGCATCGCGCCGTCAAACCAACTCGAAGCCGCATAGCCCAGGTACCCAACGCATCCCCCGGCCATCGGTGCCGTGTTCTCCGCCGCGGTCAGTTTGCGATGCGCAAATTCGCGACGCAAAATATCGACCGCCGTTCCCGGCTCCTCGCGCCTGCCGTTCGCGTCTTCAACGGTAGTCACGCCGTTGCGGCTGCGCACCACCATCGCTGGCCCCGCGCCCAGAAACGAGTAACGCGCCAGATGCTCGCCGCCCTCCACAGACTCCAGCAGAAACGACCGCTCCGCCGACTGCGCAATCCGCAAATAGGCCGAGAGAGGCGTCAGCAGATCGGCCGAGACCGTCTCCGTCACCGCCACCAATCCGCCGTCTGCCGCCAGCCGCCGGAAATCGGCGAACTCTGAGCTTCCCGTCACTTCGTCACCACCACGTCCGCGGTTTCTTCCGAGTGCTGCGGCACGTAAACCGTGCGTCCCACAATTTGGGCGATCCCGCGAACGTCATTCACCATGGCCGCAAACTGCTCCGGATACAGCGACTGCGCGCCGTCCGAGAGCGCCTTATCGGGATCGCAATGTACTTCGACAATCAATCCATCCGCTCCCACCGCAACTCCCGCCCGCGCTAGCGGAGCAACCTTATCGCGCTTGCCCGCCGCATGGCTGGGATCGACAATGATCGGCAGATGCGTCAACTTCTTCACCGCCGGAACAATGCTCACATCCAGCGTGTTGCGCGTGTGATCGGTAAACGTGCGGATACCGCGTTCGCAGAGCACAACGTTGTAATTGCCTTCGCTCATAATGTATTCGGCCGCCATCAAAAGCTCGTCCAGTGTCGAAGCCATGCCGCGCTTCAGCAGCACCGGCTTGCTTGCCCGTCCCGCCAATTTCAGCAGCGCAAAATTCTGCATGTTGCGCGCGCCAATCTGAATCATGTCCGCATACTGATCCACCAGCGCCAGCGACTCGTGATCGATTGCCTCGGTTACCACCAGCAACCCAAACGCCTCACGTGCCGCCGCCATCAGCGCCAGCCCCTCTTCGCCCATTCCCTGGAACGCATACGGCGACGTGCGAGGCTTGAACGCCCCTCCGCGCAGGAATCGCGCTCCCGTCTTGGCCACCGCCTCGGCAGCGCGGAACAACTGGTCGCGGTTCTCCACCGAACACGGACCGGCCATCAGCGCCAGCTCCGTTCCGCCCACCGTGGCCTCGCTGCCCTCGAAGTGCACCACCGTGTCTTCGCTCTTCATGTCGCGGCTCACCAGCTTGTAGGGCTTTGACACGGCAATCACCTCGGCCACTCCCGCCATCTGGCTCAGCGAATCGGCTTCCACCGCCCCCTTGTTGCCCGTAATGCCAATTGCGCAACGCATCGCTCCGGGCAGCGGATGAGGCCGGTATCCAAGTTCTTCCACACGTTTACAGACCGCCTCCGTCTGTTCCTCCGTTGCATTCACATTCATCAATACAAGCATCGCCTAAGCCTCCACCGCCTGTGACGCAAGCAACCCGCGCACAAAGCGTTCCACTTCCTCTGGAGCCTGCGCTCCGAATTCTTCAATCTTTCTCACAATCGCCGACCCAACAATCACCGCGTCCGCCCCCTGTGCCCAGGCTTCGCGCGCTTGCTCCGCGTTGCTTATGCCAAATCCCACCGCCACCGGCAAATCCGTAACGCCCCGGATACGCTTCAGCAACGCGCTCGCGTCCGAGCTCAACTGCTGCCGCGTCCCCGTAACTCCCGTCACCGATATCGCATAAAGAAATCCTGTTGCGTGCTGCGCAATCTGCGCAATGCGCTCCGAGGTCGATGTCGGCGCTACCAGCGATACGAGGTCCAGGCCGCGCCCCTGCAGCGCCTGGGAAAATCCCTGCGCCGACTCTGCCGGAAGATCGGTCACCAGCACTCCCGCCAGCCCCGCATCCGCCGCATCCTTCACCAATTTTGTAAGCCCGTGCCTTAGCAGCGGGTTCAAATAGCTGAACAGCACAATCGGAATTCCCGAAGCCTTCGCCGCTTGTCCCGCTACATCGATCACATCGTGCAGCTTAACCCCACGAGCCAATGCGCGTTCGCAAGCACGCTGAATCACCGGCCCATCCGCCGCCGGATCGCTGAACGGAACTCCCAACTCAATCGCCGTAGCCCCACCGCGCGCCATCGCCACCAGCAGTTCGTAGGTAGTCGCCAGGTCCGGATCGCCCGCCGTAATGTAGGGCACCACGCCCTTGCGCCCAGTCTCGCGCAAAGCTTTGAAAGCCTGCTGCAAACGAGTGGTCATCGCGCGCCGCCTTCCTGTTCTTTGGCCACAGAAAGCTTGGCCGAAGAAAGCTTGGCCACGGTCTCCACATCCTTGTCGCCGCGTCCTGATAGATTCACAATCATCAATCCACCCTTGCCAAGCTCCCGCGCCAGCTTCACCGCGTATGCCACCGCGTGCGAAGACTCCAGCGCCGGAATGATCCCTTCCTGTCGCGACAGCAGATCGAATGCCTCCAGCGCCTCTGCATCGTTCTGTGAAACGTACTCTGCCCGCCCCAACTCACGCAGATGCGCGTGCTCCGGACCAACCGACGCGTAATCCAGTCCTGCCGACACCGAATGCGTCGCCGCTATCTGTCCATCGTCATCCTGCAGCACGTAACTGTATGTCCCCTGCAGCACTCCCGGCAATCCGCCGTTGAAGCGCGCCGCGTGATCTCCCAGCGACTCGCCGCGCCCTCCGGCCTCCACGCCAATCAGCCGCACGTGGGTATCCGCCACAAACGCCGTAAACGCGCCAATCGCGTTCGACCCGCCGCCAACGCAGGCCACCACCGCATCCGGCAAGCGTCCTTCGCGATCCATCACCTGCGCTCGTGCCTCATCGCCAATCACGCGCTGGAACTCGCGCACCATCGTCGGATAAGGATGCGGCCCCAAGGCCGACCCCAGCAGGTAATAAGTGTCCCTTACATTCGTAACCCAGTCGCGAAGCGCCTCGTTGATCGCGTCCTTCAAGGTCTTCGAACCCGCGTCAACCCCCCGCACCTCGGCTCCCATCAACTGCATGCGAAACACATTGAGCGCCTGCCGCTTCATGTCCTCCGCGCCCATATAAACAATGCACTCCAGCCCAAAGCGCGCGCACACCGTAGCCGTTGCCACTCCGTGCTGACCCGCGCCGGTCTCGGCGATAATGCGCCGCTTGCCCATCCGTCGTGCCAGCAACACCTGTCCCAACGCGTTGTTGATCTTGTGCGACCCCGTGTGTCCCAGGTCTTCGCGCTTCAGCAGAATCCTCGCGCCCCCCGCGTATTCACTCAGCCGCTCGGCGTAATAAAGTGGCGTCGGCCTTCCGCTGAATTCCGCCAGTAACCCCTTGAGTTCGCGTTCGAAACTCGCATCCTTGCGCGCCTCGGCAAATGCGGCGGTCAACTCATCCAGTGGTTCAATCAGCGTCTCCGCCACGAATCGTCCGCCATACTGGCCGAAGTAACCATCGCCCGAGGCGCTTAAAAGGCTCTCCAACACTGCCTCATCCTTCATTGCTCCATTCCTTCCGCGGCCCGCACCGCCGCCACAAATTCCCTCATCCTGCTCGCGCTCTTAATGCCCTTCTCAGCCTCAACCCCGCTGCAAACATCCACCACGTCGGGATGCACAATCTCAATCGCCTCGCCCACATTGCCCGCATTCAAACCACCGGCAAGAAATATATCAACGAACGGCGAAGCTCCCCGCACCTTCTCCCAGTCCACTCGCGTCCAATCAAAACTTTCGCCTGCGCCGCCATGCCCCGCGCTCGGAGTATCCAGCAGCAGCCCACTGCAAAACGCAAATTCCGAAGCGAGCTCCGGACTGAACCCCGCATCCACCTTCAGCGCCCGAATCACCTCAAACTCATTCGCAATCGCCTCGCACTCATTCAGCGACTCATCGCCATGCACCTGCACGAAATCCAGCGGTACGGTTCTCGCAATTTCCAACACTTCCTCTACATTCATATTTACAAATACACCAACAACCTTGATCTTTCCCGCCACTGCTTCCGCGATGTATTGGGCCTGCTTGGGGGATACAAAGCGCGGACTCTTTGCATAGAAGTTCAGCCCCATCATCTCTGCGCCCAACGCAACCGCCTCCAGCGCGTCCTCCACGCGAGTAATCCCGCAAATCTTGATCTGCACCGCGCTCATCGCCGCTGCTCCATCCCCTGCAACTCGCGCAACGTTGCCAGCGGATCACCCGAGCGCATCAGCGTCTCGCCAATCAGAAACGCGTTGTATCCCGCCTCCTGCAATCGCTCAATGTCTTCCCGCGTGCGCAATCCGCTTTCAGCCACCAGCGTCGCATCCTTCGGCGCAAGCTCAGCCAGCCGCAGCGAAGTCTCCACATCGACTTTCAGCGTTTTCAGATTGCGATTGTTCACCCCGATCAACGTTGCGCCCAGCGCCGCCGCCCGCCGCAGCTCCGCTTCCGTGTGCACTTCCACCAGCGCATCCAGATGCACAAGATGAGCCGCGTCCAGCAGCTTCAGTGCATCTGCATCCGTCAGTCCCGCCACAATCACCAGCACCGCTTCCGCCCCGGCAATCGCGGCCTCATACACCTGGTGACGGTCCACCATAAAATCCTTCCGCAACAGCGGCAGCGAAACTCCCGCCGCCACGCGCCGCAGATCATCAAGCGACCCCTTGAAGTGTTCCGGCTCGGTCAGCACCGACATCGCCGCCGCCCCGCCCTCCTCATACATCCGCGCCACTTCCAACGGATCGGCCCCACCCTGTATATCTCCCGCCGAAGGCGAGTACCGCTTGAACTCCGCGATAATCGCCGTCGGCCGAGCCAGCAGTTCGTTGCGGAACCGCGCACTGCAATCCTTTCGCGCCGCCAGCGCCGCATCGCGCACGGACTCGCGTTGCTCATCGCCCAGCAAGCTCAACTCGCGACGCTTCGAGTCCATCACGCGTTCCAGAAATTCAGCGCTCACTGTGCCGCCCCTTCCACAAACTTTTCCTGCGACATCGCCACCAGCGCCTCAAGTTTCTTCAGCGCCGCCCCTTCATCAATCGCCTTTTGCGCACGTTCCGCGCACTCGCGCAGTCCGTCTCCGCTGCGCACATGCAGCGCCGCAGCAGCATTCAATACCACCAGATCCCGCGCCACATCGCGACGCTCCCCGCCGAGCACCGCCCGTACCGTAGCCGCATTCTCTTCCACGCTCGCCGCCTGCGCCGGGCCTGTTGGCCTTTGCGGCAATCCAAAATCCTTCGGAGAAAATGTAAGCTCGCGATATTTTCCGTCGCAAACTTCCAGCACGCGGCTCGCGCATGCCGTAGTGATCTCGTCCAGTCCATCGCCTCCACGCAGCACCCACGCCCGCGCCACTCCAATTCGCGTCAGTGCCCCGGCCACCACCGTCATGCGAGCTTCGTCTGCCACGCCCAGCAGACGATACTGCGCCCGCCCCGGACTCACCATGGGGCCCACCAAATTGAATGTTGTTCGGATTCCAAGAGCGCGACGGATGGGTGCAACACGGGCCAGTGCGGGATGGTATTTTGGCGCGAACAGGAAACAGATTCCCAGTTCGCGCAAACATCGAACAGCGGTCTCCGAGTCGCAATCGATCCGCACTCCCAGCGCAGTCAGCACATCGGCGCTGCCGCACTTGCTCGTTGAGGCGCGCGCCCCATGCTTGGCAATCGCGCATCCTGCCGCCGCGATCACAAACGATGCCGCGCTCGATACGTTGAAGGTCTTCACCGCGCTCGCCCCCGTGCCTGCCGTGTCCAGCACCTCCGCCGGAATCGCGATCGGCATCACGCGTTCGTAAAGCGCATCAGCAAAGCCCGCCAGTTCCTCCGAGCTTTCGCCCTTTGCCACCAGCAACGCGAACGCCGCCGCAATCTGTGCGTCGGGAGTTTCCGCCGCCAACATTGCATGCACCAGTTGTGCCGCCTGTCCGCGCGTAAGATCGCGCGAAGCCAGCAAAATGGGCAGCAACTCCGCTATGGACTGAGTGGCCGGTACTCTTGAGCCTAGGTTTGAGCCTGCTTGCATGTAGTTCGTCCTGGAATTTCGCGCAAAACGCAAAGGCGTTGCAGCAAATTGATGTTGTCTACTCGATTACAGGGAACAGGAAAAGACGTGCCTGGATTAGAGGCACACGACGGTGCAGGGCCACCATCGACGGGAGGAGCAGGAAAGGAAGGATGGAATTGCAATGCTCACGGAAAAAGGTTACGACGGATGCGGCGTGAGGTCAAACAAAAAATCCGCGCCTATCGCTCTGCGCCTATCGCAGCGACCACAGGTAAGTAGTGATGTCGCGAGCCTCCGCGTGACTCATCCCCGTCTCCGGCATCTTCGTTCTGGGCAGAATCGAGTGTGGCGACTCGATCCAGCGCATCACGTTTTCCGGCGAATTCTGCAGGTTTCCCGAGATGTACGTCTCGCTCGACAGGTGTTCCAGCGATGGCGCCACTTTTCCCGCCGCACCTTGAACGCCCGGAATACGATGGCACCCGCCACACCCATATCGCTGAATGAGAAATGCTCCACGCTCAGGATCGCCTCCTACTCGCTGGTTCGCCTCCGCCACCGCCTGCTCTTTCGCGCTCTTGCATCCCGCAACCAACGCAAGCAGCAGAATCGCCGTCACCAGAGCGGCTCCATAGTAGATGTGTCTGCCATGTACTGAGAGGGTCATCCTGAGCGCAAGCGAAGGACCCCAACAATGCGAAGGTCTCCCGTGCGGCCTCAATTTCAGCCCGCCATCGATTCTTCTTTGTCCTCGCGCTCGCGGGATATACCTTGTGCTGAGAGGGGTCATCCTGAGCGCAAGCGAAGGACCCCCGCAATGCCCAAGTCTCCCGTGCGGCCTCAAGCTTTTCAGCCCGCCATCGATTCTTCTTTTCCTCGCTCCCGCCAGATATACCTTCCTTGAAACCGTTCTAGTAGCACGGAAGTTCTCGCCTCGACTCCGTTCACTTGCAACCCGCTCACCGCAGCGCCTTCGCCGCCCGCATTACCGCATTCAAGCCAGGATGCCGGACGCTTTTGCCATCCGTTATCGCAAACAGACGCCAACGCGAGCCTTCCAACTCGGCAACCTGCAGCAGCCCATGAGACTTCTTCAGCGACTCGCGCATCAGCGATGGCGCAAAAAACGCCGCGCCATTTGCAGCCGCATACATTTCCGGATGCGGTATCTCCGCCAGCTTTTTCACCGCCAACTTGCGAGATGCAATCCAGCTCTCCACTTCGCGCTGCAACGCTACGCTGCCGGGCATAAGCACAGGCACACTACTCAAACGCGCCGGAAAGTTTTTACGCAGATTTGCCGCAACCGTCGCCGGTGCGAACAACTCCACTGCACACTCCAGCAGCACCCGACTCTGCAGACCACCTTGTGCTTCTTGCGGCACGTCATCCAGCGCAAACAGCACCGACCGCGAAGCCAATTGCGCCGCCAGCGTCTCCGTCGTACCTTCCTTGACGGTCAGCACCGGCGTCGGCTTCAGCACAAGCAGAGATTGCACCAGCGGAGCCACCAGCGCCTGCGGCAGTGAGGAACTCACGCCCACCGCCAGCTTCGCGGTCTCCATCGGTTCTCCCGCCAACACCGAAACCATCTCCCCGCCCAGCGCGAAGATGCTCTCCGCATAGCGAAGCACGGTTTTCCCAGCCGCTGTCACCTTCAGACCGCGCCCGCTGCGTTCCAGCAATTGCCGTCCAAGCTTTTTTTCCAACGCATGAATTTGCGAGCTCACCGTAGGCTGCTTCAAGCCCAGACGCGAGCTCGCGCGCGCCACCGAACCCTCATGCGCGACGGTGTAAAAGTAAAGCAGATGATGGTAGTTCAATCGTTCCATGTCCACGATGAATGTACATCACGCGGCTTCCGTGCGCAGCAATTAAGCCGAAGCCTGCGGCCTCAAATGAGTTTGAATCATTACGAATCTGAAAGCTGAGAAGGGAAGAGCTCGAAGGAAGGATGGAGGCGCGGACCGGAGTCGAACCGGTGATGGAGGTTTTGCAGACCTCTGCCTTACCACTTGGCTACCGCGCCTCATAACTTGAAGATGTTGGCAGGACTTTTCGATGGTATCGTGAGCTGAGCTTCTGCGCAACGTCAGCACACGCCACAGGGCGCTAAAGCGGTTCCATAGTAGATGTGTCTGCCATGTGCTGATGTGCTGAGAGGGTCATCCTGAGCGCAAGCGAAGGACCCCAGCAATGCCCAAGTCTCCCGTGCGCCCTCAAGCTTTTCAGCCCGCCATCGATTCTTCTTTCCGCGCTCTCGCGGGATATACCCTTCCTTGAAACCGTTCTAAATTCCTGCGCCGAAATCGGCAAAGCCACTTTTGTCGAATTCACTGCGATATTCCCTGCATTCCTCGTCTTCGTGGGTCAATCCCGCCACCGAGCCGTCCACCAGCTCCGCCGTCTCCGCCAAGTGAGACAACTTGTCCAACCGCGCCCGCAACTCGCTCACATCTTTGGACAGCGCAATCAACGCATCGCTCAGCGGATCTTTAATCTCATGCGGATCGGTAATCAACACCCGCTTGCCCTCGCGATAAACAATGTGAGCCGGAACGCCCACCACCGTCGAGTTCGGAGGCACGTCGCGCAGCACCACCGACCCTGCGCCCACCCGCGAATTGTCTCCCACCACAATGTTGCCCAGCACGCTCGAAGTGTTCCCGACCACCACTCCGTTGCCCAGCGTTGGATGCCGCTTCTTCTTTTCCAGGCTCGTGCCGCCCAGCGTTACTCCGTGATAAAGCGTCACGTCATCGCCCACAATCGAGGTCTCGCCGATCACCACGCCCATTCCATGGTCGATAAACAACCGCCGTCCAATCGTGGCCCCCGGATGAATCTCAATCCCCGTCCAGAATCGCGTGATCTGCGACAAATAGCGCGCCAGCAACCGGAAACCGCGCCGCCATAGCCAGTGATTCAAGTGATGCATCCAAACCGCGTGCAGTCCGGGATAGTTGAGCAACACAGCTATCGTGCCGGTTGCCGCCGGATCGCGTTCCAGTACGGATTGAATGTCTTCCCGAATCGTTCGCAGCACGTCGCGCCTCGCCAACACCGGGGATACGGCCCACGATGTCTTAATTACGGTGTCTCTACCTCTATGTAACTACGCCTCTGGCCTGAATGTCTACTTTCCTCGCCGTACGCCTTCCGTCTTGCATAATAGAAGTCGTATGAAGTTGCTCCATCTAGGCACACTCTTCTTCGTCGTCGAGTTCCTCGGAGTTTTTGTCGGCGCCCTTAGCGGAGGTCTCACCGCCATCCGAGACACGCGCTACAAATACGACCTCATCGGCGTCTTCGGACTCGCCTTTGTCACCGCGCTCGGCGGCGGAATCACCCGCGACATAATCCTGCAGCACGGCCCGCCGCTCGCCTTCCAGGACGTTCGCTACATCGCCATCGCCCTCATCGGAGCTGCCGTCGCCGCCGCCTTCGAACACCGCATGGGGCCCGGAATGGATCGCGCCATCGACTTCACCGATGCTGCCGCTCTCGGACTTTTCGCCATTGCCGGAACCACTCGCGCCCTCAACGACGGCCTCACCGTTCTCCCCAGCATTCTCCTCGGCCTGGTCACTGCCGTCGGCGGAGGTTCCCTGCGCGACGTGCTCGGCGGACGTACCCCGCGAGTTTTCGAGCGCGGACAGTTCTATGCCATCGCAGCTCTTTTCGGCAGCTCTGCTTTCCTGTTCTGCAACGTGCTCGGCTTGGGACGCACGGCCAGCACCGTGGCCGGTACGTTTTCCTGCTTTTTGCTGCGCCTGCTCTCGGTCCATTTTGATTGGCGCACCCGCCCCGCTGGACGGAGCTGACGGATCCCCACCTATAGGATTTGGTGCCCCACGTTCGCCCTCTTTTGGCTAACGTGGGGTTGTTGACTCTTAGGTGGATTATCAGCAATCTCAGGTGGCCCACATCCGCCCCGCATTTGGGCGAATGTGGGATTACCGCACCCACCGCCCTAACGTGGTTTGTCGTTCTCAGGAACGCCAGAATCTGTGGGATTACCCGCGCCCGTCTCTCTACCGAGCCTTGTCATGCTCATGTCGCAGATAAGGCGAGCGATGCTTATGCGGAACGCCCCCATGCAGATGCCGATGCGAGTGAATCAAATTCGCCGATTCCAGTAATTCAGTATTCGCCAGCACTTCCGACGGAGCCGCATCGGCCACCACCGCTCCATGCTGCAGCACCACCGCCCGCCCAGAGATTTCGCTCAGGATCTCCAACTGATGCGTCGCCGTAATGATCGTCTTACGTCCATCGTTCCACGATTCCAGCAGCTCGATCACTTGGCTCTGGCTTCTCGGATCAAGCGATGCCGTGGGTTCATCCAGCAGCAGCACATCCGGATCGAGCACAATCACCGAAGCAATCGCCACTCGCTTTTTCTCGCCGCCCGAGAGCCGATACGGCGCGCGATCCTTCAAGTGCTCCGCGCCAATCCATTCCAGCACGCCGTGCACGCGTCCGAGAATTTCCGCCCTCGGCCACCCCAGTTGCAGCGGCCCAAACGCCACTTCATCGAACACCGTCGGGTTGAACAGTTGAATATCCGGATTTTGAAAAACCATTCCCACGCGGCGTCGAAAATCCATCGCGAACGCATCGTCTTCCATAGCCGATTCCGTCAACGCCGCGCCACGAAAGTTCAATGTCCCGCCGCACGAAAAATACAACCCATCCATCAACCGCAGCAGCGTGCTCTTGCCGCTGCCGTTGGCTCCCAGCAGCGCAATACGTTCCCCGGCTCTCACTCGCAGCGACAATCCTTGCAGAGCCGCCACGCGCTCATACTCATAGCGAACCTCGGCCGCCTCAAACTCAAGAACCTCGGCCCTCAACCCGTCGCCCGCAATAGCGTCCGCCACTCCTGCTCTCCCGTTCACTTTTATCGTCCCGCCAGCACCGTCGCCGTCACCGCCACCGCAAAGCCGCACATCGCGACATAATCCCACGCGCGCATCTGGAAATCGGTAAGCAACCGCACCTCTCCGCGAAAGCCCCGCGCCTGCATCGCCAGAAAAACCTGATTCCCCATATCGAGCGTTTTGCTCATCAGCACGCCTCCGGTGTTCACCATCAGCCGGCGCTGCTCGTGACCATTCAACTTGCCCACCAACCGGCTCTGCCGCGATTCAAACATCGCGTTTGCCGTCTCCATCAGCAGCACCACATAGCGATGCGTCATCGCCAGCAGCGCAATCACCTCAACCGGAACCATCAGCGTCCGCAGCGCCTTCAACAAATGCATCCACGGAGTCGTCAGCACCAGCAGCGTGCTCAGCGTTACAGCCGTTTCCACCCTCGCAACCAGCACCAGCGCACTCCTCAAGCCTTGTGCTGTTATGTCCAGTCCGCCCGGAAGCGTATAAACCACCTGTCCCGGAGTCAGGAACAGCGCCGGCGCCGCAATCATCACCGTGAACGCAAACGCCACCACCCACACCCGCTTGGCAAACGAAATCAGGCTCAATCGCGAAGCCACCGCCAGCAATACGCCCAGCGCAAACAGCGCGCCCATCACTGCCAGCTTGCGAGACAGCGCCGCCGCCACCACCAGCGCCAGCAATCCCACCAGCTTCACCCGCGGGTCCAGTGCCTGCAGCAGTCCGCGCTCGTGCGTAGAGTTCTCCAGCACCAGCGTCTTTTCCAGCGCCCGGGTAAATCCGCGAACCGTCTTCGCCACCACTCCCGCGCTCATTGTCCGCTCCGCCGGTTCACGCCTTCACTCGCCACGCCTTCCAACGTGTTCTGGATCGTGCCTTGCGCTGCCATTCCGTCTCGATCTGCACGCAACGAAACCTTCGTCACCCGCTGCACAACCCAAGCCACAGCCAGAATCAATCCCACGCCAAACATCGCCGAGAGCATATATCCAAACGCCGTGCTCTTCACAAAATGCGGAGCATAATCCGGCATCGGAGCCGTCCACACACTCGCCAGCCGCGCTAGTCCCGCAGGCGCAGCCACCGGAGGAGCCACTTGCCCGCTTGCCGCTGTCATCTGCGCCCGCACCGCCGCATCCGAGAAATCCTTCGGAGCCCACTCGCCCCACGCCGCGCCGCTCGCCACAATCCCCAGCGGAGTCAGCAGCAGCACCAGTGCCAGCGCGCCCCAAAGTCGCGACGTGTGCGTCTCTTCGATCTCCATCGAACCCATGCCCAACAGAGCCGGCTCATTCTGCCGCAAATAGCTGAACAGCCCCGCGCTCATCACTGCCTCTGCCGCTCCGGCAATCGTCAAGTGTCCCGCCATCATCGCAGGAATCGCGATGCTCAACGAATAAGGCGCATACATCGGCGCGCCCGTCGCGTCGCGAAACAGCAACGGCTGAATCCCAAATTCAATTGCCGCCAGCAATGCAGAAAGGTTGATCGCCCCATATCCCGCCAGCGCCGCTGCCACCACCCGCCGCCGCGATTGAGCGGCCGCCCCCAGGCTCACCAGCTTGTAAATTCCCCAGGCTGCAAACGATCCCGCAATCGCCATATTGAAGCAGTTCGCGCCCAGCGTCGTAATGCCGCCATCGCCGAAAAATAGCGCTTGAATCGCCAGCGCCAGCGAGATCGCCAGCAGCGAAGCCCACGGCCCCAGCACAATTGCCGCAATCCCCACGCCCACCGCATGCCCCGTGGTTCCTCCCGGCAGCGGCAAATTAAACATCATCGCGACAAAGGAAAATGCGGCGAACAGCGACAGTAGTGGCAGCGTGCGTCCAAACAGTTTCCGCCTCGTCTGACGCAGCGCCGCCCACCAGCACGGAGTGCTGGCCGCATACATCGCGGCGCAGGTCGAAGGGCTCAAATATCCGTCTGGAATATGCAAGCGGGCGGCTCCCCTCCTAGTGTACTGGATCACTCTTGCTTGTGACCTCCGCCTTCGCCTTTGCTTTTCTCGCACCCAAGCAAAAACCGGGTGGGTGGCTGTAGATGCTCAAGAGGTTGTAACTGGATCGGCTCGGCTGATGGGCGGCTTGTAGTTGAGGCTGCCATGGGGTCGGGCGAAGTTGTAGTAGGCGGTCCATGGCTGGAGATGCTGCTCTTTGCTCTTGCTCTTTGTGCTTGTTTCTGTTGTTTAAAGTGTCATCCTGAGCGCAGCGAAGGACCTCGGGGTTGCTTTGCCTTTGCTGTTGCTCTTGCTCTTGCCTTTGCTCTTGCTCTTGCCTTTGCTGTTGCTCTTGCTCTTGCCTTTGCTGTTGCTCTTGTTCTTGATTTTGACCTCGCTCTTGCCTCTGTCTTTCCCATCCAAACCCCATCCGCCTTTTTCGAGCGATAATGCCCCATGCATTACGCCGCGCGATCCTCCATCCACTCGCCCTACACCCACGCCGCAAAACTCTCACTCGCCATCCGCTTCGACCTCCGCTCCAGCGCCGTCCATGACGTCTCCCTCAGCGAACTTCCCATCCGTGCCGACGACCTCGAACTCGGCTCCAGCTCCTCTTACGGCGACCCGCTCGTTATGGAGCGCCTCGCCCTCCGCGCCCAGGTCCCCGCCGAATCCATCGTCCCCACCATCGGCACCTCGCTCGCCAACCACCTTGCCCTCTGCGCGCTCTTCGATCCCGGTGACGAAGTGCTCATCGAGGAGCCCACCTACGACCCCTTGCTGCACACTGCCCGCCTTCTCGGTGCCACCATCCGCCGCTTTCCCCGCCGCGCGGAAAATAATTTCGCCATCGATCCCGATGACGTCCGCCGCGCCATCACCTCTCGCACCCGTGTTATCGCCTTGTGCAACCTGCACAATCCCACCAGCGCCCAAGTTGACGCCCCCACCCTTCGCGCCATCGGAGAAGCCGCTGAAAAAGTAGGTGCCCGCGTCCTCGTCGATGAGGTCTATCGCGAAGCCATCTGGGGAGCCTCCTCCCGCCACGCTCTCTCGCTCGGAGATAATTTCATCGTCACCACCAGTCTCACCAAAGCCTACGGCCTCGGCTCTCTCCGCTGCGGATGGATTCTCGCCGAGCCCGTTCTCGCCGCTCGTATGCAAAAAATGCAGGACCTCTTCGGCTCCACCGCTCCCCACATCGCCGAGCAGCTTTCCGCCATCGCTCTCGGCTGCATTGATCAACTCGAAACCCGTGCCCGCCTCGCCCTTGATGCTAACCGCGCCGCCGCCGTCGAAATCCTCTCGCCTCGCTCCGATCTCCAACTCACCATCCCGCCCCACGGAACGACCCTCGCGCCCCGCCTGCTCTCCGGTGACGTTGAGCCTTTCTCCGAGCTCCTGCGCACAAAATATGAAGTCGGAGTCGTCCCCGGATTCCACTTCGAGATGCCGCATCACTTCCGTCTCGGACTCGGCGGCGACCCCGCCCTCACCCGCGAATCTCTCCAGCGCCTCGCTCTCGCCCTCGACGATTTTGCGAATCACTGAACTGCGCCGCGCCAAAGAAAACGCTCCCGTTTTTTCGGGAGCGTCAGACTGCTGACGAACCCCACCTTTTCTGGTGGGGTTCGCTGTTTTAGCGATTGAGATTCAGAGCCTGTATCCAGCAGAAGGTTTGAGTAAGTAATCGTAGTTGCTGTTGTAACTGCGTTTTAGTCGCGGAATCGGGGCG
>DASWCA010000579.1:0-3113 GCA_036390355.1 Acidobacteriaceae bacterium | reverse complement strand
CACTTGTCGCGAGAGCGCATCCAGCTTGTCCTCGCACTCGCGTAAGCGCCTCTCGTACTTTCCTGCAAAAAGCATGCTCAGATTTTGGCACGGAAATTGCTGTTTGTCAAGCACCCCGGCTAACGACAGTGCCACGATAGTGTTACGACATGTTGATAACTCCGTTACAAACCGAAAATGACCCGCAGATTTTCGTGCGGTACTTCGTATAATAGATGTTCTCTTCCCTTTCGGGGTTTCTTCCGGGTTGCGACAGCGACAGCGGGGGGGGGAATTGAAGGGGGGGGGCGGGGTCGGCGATCGATTCGCTGTTCCACCATTATAGCCTTGGAGGTTGTCGTGAGCAAGCCCTGGACGGAAGAGCGACTAGCGAAATTCCGGAGCACGATGGCAGCCAAGAAGAAAGGAGCGAAGCGGTGGGCACCTATACGCACTACTGCCCTAACTGTAACACTGCCCGAGTGGACTGGGTTTGCACTCGATGCACAGGCTGTGAAGATTGTTGTGGGTGTGGAGATGCGCGTGGTGATCTTGTCTCCCGGCAGGGGCGGGAGGGCGCTACAGCGATTCGTCGCGCAGTTACCGAGCGGGACACAGCTAGAGCTCGGACCACCGAGCACGGCGCGCCCGATTCTGAGGAAGGAGGGAGGCCCGGGGATAGCAGACCGGGACGTACCACCAAACTGAGTGGCGATTAGGAACGCCGAGCATTACTTCTCGAAATGAATCGGGTCGCCGAATCGGCCCCCCCACGTTCCCCCAACGGACTCCCACCATGCGCCGAGAGCTTGAAGTTCGGACTCTGATAGTCCGCCCAGGTCAACCGCCCTTCCTCGCTCGTGCATTGAGTGACCGGGCGGAGCTGCGGGAAACGGAGACATGCCGCGTAACCATCGACGGTATAGACGGGCTTGCGACACGCTCGATCTGTATCCTGATGTTACCCGTGCAGGAAATCCACGCGCTGCAGCTTCAGCTAACAATTCATTCGCCCACACCGCGAACCCCGCCGCCAGACCCCCGACAGCTCCGCCTCGTCTGAGGCGCCTAGAGTAGGTCTTGCGCCGCGAGCGGCCGGACATAGCCTGAGAAATCCACGTCGATGGCTTGGTTCGGGACCGCCGTGCCGAGCACCAGCTCCGTTCCTGGCGGGAGGATAAAGGGCGGGCTCAATAATGGCTGGTCGCTCGCACCGGCGGCAATCTGAATCTCTTCAGCGATGGCCGGAAAGCCAGCGCTTCCCTGGAACGCCGCCAGCGTGAGGAAAGTCGTGTTATCCGATAGTACTTGGATGGCGGGATGCTTGGCACCAGCTCGGCGCCGCAGGTCGCGAAATTCGACGACGTTCACAAGCCCCACCGCCGTCACGACGTTTGCGACATGGACCTCGATCAGTTGCGCCGCGAGCGCCTTGTTTGCGACACTCACACTCTGCACGACGCACAGAAGCCCCGAGCTGACCGGATTGACGATACCTGCGAGGCTCACGTGCGCCGCATCTGCCGCCACGCCGCGCGTCGCGCTCCAGAGATCGGTTTGCAGGAGATAGTACGACTCGGGCCGGTCTTGCTCCAACACGATGACGTGCAGAATCTCCGGCGCGATCTGCGGCGCCGGGGCCATGCCCTTGTGCCCGTGTAACCGCTGAATCGCTTGGTTAAACCGACCTTCGAGCGATTCGTTGAAGAGCGCCATTCTACGGATGCGGCGCGTGCAGGATGCAGCTCAACGACGCCGCGACGAACGCCACCCAGCCCGCGATGCCGCCCAGGAGCTTCCAGCTCATGCGATCGGGTCCACCTGTACGATGCCGTCCACCGTGGGCGTGCCGCCCGACACCTCATCGATGACGAGCTTGAGCCGGTCCCCGGCGCCCGCGAAGAAGCCGATCGGCACAGTGTTCAGCGGCGAAGGCGTGACGCCAGCGACGCCACCTGCTTGCACCGGCGTTTTCTCCTGGATCGTCTCGGAGCCCGAATAAACCGTGACGCGGTTTCCGGTCGTTGTGGATTTGAGCAGTATCGAGACCTTGGACGGGCGCGGCAGGTACTCGTATTGCCATCCCGCGAGCGGATTGAGCGCAAGCTGGTTCGCCGTCATCGGCGTCGAGAACGTGAACGTGGGCATCTAGGCGCTCCTGTCGGTCGGGACGTAATCGACGGCGCCCTTGTGCCCCTGGTCCGCGCCGCACTGCTCGCACTTCGTGCCATCCTGTTTTTCTCGCGGGTGATTGCGAAACCCGCACTGCCCGCAGTACCACCAGCTCGTCGATGCGGTCATGGTGTCCTCTTACCGTTTCTTGTGGTGTTTGAACTTCGGGGCCGCGTGGCCCACCTTGTGCGGATGCACCCACCGGATGTAGCGCGTCATGTGCTTCACGGCCGAGTGAATGCGGCGCTCGGCGCGGCCCAGGGCCTTCGGGTTGGTCCAGCGCATGTGGCGACGCTTGAGCCCACCGCCACCGCCGAGCAGGGCGTGGACGTGCGCGGGATGCAAGCCGGTGCCTGCACGCGCTAACGTTGCCGCGTGTGCGCGGTGCACCGCCGCGATGCGCCGTGCGTCGCCGCTCGGGTCGTCGCCAGCGTGCAGGGTGGCGCTGCCGATGTTATGCGCCGTCGCGTGCGCCGAGCCGCCGATCGCGCCGATGATGCCCGTGATCGGGTTGCCGCCGCCGCCGATGAAGCCCTTGAGCGCACCGCCAACCGTGCCAGCAAGGGCGTGAAACACGTTCCCGAAAAACCCCGGGTCTCCCCGGCACATGTAGTTGCCACAGCCGTAACTCACGGTTTCCCTCCGTTGGCGGCGGCGAGTCGCGCCAGCTCCCACTGCCGGGGAACGACGCTACCCGCGTTCGCGTAATCGGGGTTCTGGTTAACTGTCACGGTGTCGGCGCGTTCGTCGCGCTTGTTGAGCCGCGCGACCAGGGCGCGGAGCTTGTTGTAGGTGGATTCCCATTCCATATCGAGCGACCGCACTTGTCGCGAGAGCGCATCCAGCTTGTCCTCGCACTCGCGTAAGCGCCTCTCGTACTTTCCTGCAAAAAGCATGCTCAGATTTTGGCACGGAAATTGCTGTTTGTCAAGCACCCCGGCTAACGACAGTGCCACGATAGT
>DASWCA010000578.1:0-2501 GCA_036390355.1 Acidobacteriaceae bacterium | reverse complement strand
CCTCCCCAAACCCCGCCTCGAGGTCGCGCGCGTGCAGCGACTTCACGCGCGCGAGATGAGCGGCGAGCGGCGCGGCGAGTTTCTCCGGCATCATGGTCACGCGGTCCTTCTCGCCCTTGCCGTCGCGCACCAGGATCTGCCGGTAGCCGAGATCGACGTCCTTCACCCGCAGGCGCAGACACTCCATCACGCGCAGGCCCGCCCCATAGAGCAAGCTCGCGATCAGCCAGCGCACCCCCTGCAGCTCGGCGAGCAGCCGCTCCACTTCCTCGTGCGTCAACACCACCGGCAGGCGCGGCGGACGCGTGGCCCTATGCAGCCCGCCGAGCCACGCGAGCTCGCGGCCGAGCACCTCCTTGTACAGAAACAGGAGCGCAGAGAGCGCCTGATTCTGCGTGGACGCGGCGACCTCGCGCTCCGCGGCGAGATGATTCAGAAACCCCGTCACCTCCGCCTCGCCCTGTGCCGCAGGATGGCGCCTCCCCGAAAAATAAATGAACGCTTGATCCAGTGCACGTACGCCTCCTCCGTACGCCGGCTGAAATACCGGCGCCGGATCGCCTCGTGCACCTGATCGAGCAGGCGGGGCCTTCGCAGCTCGACGCCCTCTGCCGGCAGCGCGATCGAGGACTTCCTTGATTCGTCGGTCATATTTCATCTCCCAGGCGCCTATCCTGTGATAATAGGCACGAAATCGCGGCGCAACACGGATACTGAACATGCATACAGTACCCCAATGCGTTGATTTTTGGAAGGGATGACAAGGGCGAGGGTGATGGTGTCTAATATAGAGGACATTTCGGAAGTTCACTATACGTTAGGCCGCTCGCCATGCTCACCCCGCTCGAACAGGCGGTCATTGACATGCTCCTCGACAAGCAAGGCGAGCTTTTCGACGCGATTCGGCAGCAGTTGTTGCACGCCACAATCGCCGAGCGCCGTTTCACCGGTGTTGGCTTTTTCACCGACTTCGTCATCCCTCCTGACGCACCTGTCCGACGCGATTTAGCAGACATGACGATTGATGGAGTCGGCGCAGAGTTTCCGGGCTTGCAGCACGGCGCTGGTTTCTTGCTGTTCATTCGCGGGGGAGTGGTCAGCTTCTTGGAGGGCTACACTTACGACGAGTCGTGGCCCGCGAGCACAGATGAGTTCACACTTCACCGACACCAAGCGGCCTAACAGGCCATTCGAGACGGACCTTCGCAAGCGGGCTTCGCCCGCCCGCTCGGCCGCTCAATGGCGACGTTAGAGATCACAATTTCCATGGTGCCAAACGAATACCAAATGCGCCGCGTGCTTCGGCGATTGGAGCGGGAGTATCCCGGACTCGTGGATATCAGCCGCTACGCTGAAATCGATACCCCCGAAAGTCACCGTGCGTTATTTTATTTGGCAGAGAAAGGGTTCGTTGAACCCGGCACAGTAAGCGAACGGCCGGGTCAAAGTCGCGAGATGCTCGAAGCCCGAATTACTGCCAAGGGGCTTGATTGGCTAAAAAACGGGGCTGACTCAATTCCTCTTACCATTAGAATCTACCGATGGTGAAAACGAAGCACTTCGGCAATTCCTTTTGCAAGTGATAAACGCTTCGACTTTACCGCAGGAGATCAAGGAATCATCAAGGGCTCGGCTGGTCGCGTTCTCCGGCATCGACCTAAAGGCACTGCATGTGAAGCTGCTTCAAGCAATAGCAGAGAGGCCAGAAGCAATTGCGGAAATCGTAAATTCAGCAGGTGTGCGAAAGTGATCTCTAACCAGCCCATCGAGACGGACCTTCGCAAGCGGGCTTCGCCCGCCTGCTCGGCCGCTCATGGGCGACGTTATAGCGCATGAGGTCCTCCGTGCCGACAAACGTGTTTGCCTTCCTCAGCAATGTTCAGCATCGCGAGCTATCGCTAGGCCGCAATCACGTTGGCTGGTCCGCAGCGCGGGCTGTGTTTTCAAACCGCACGGGCGCTGACCTCCACGCAGGCCCGCACTGCTCCACCGTTGCGCGTCCAGCGTGCTTGCCATTGCGCTCGCTCGCAGCGCGGGCCAGGGTTACGCAATCGTTGTTGGGTGCGCCCTTGCCTGGCCCGCCCTGCTGCTTCGTAGTTGCTGTCCGCGGGGCATCAACTGGCGTGTGTGCCCCGTCTCCGCGCATGCGCTATAACAACGCGGCCCACACGGACGCGCGTGAAGCGCGGCGCCTCTTGTCACCATCGCAGTCGCGCGCCGGTGGCCGCGGACGTTAGCCGTCAACAATCACCGTCTCGAGGTCACGCGCCTTGTCATCGAAGCAACGATTCACGAAAGCACTTCGGACGAAAGCTGATCGTGGCTTCTCCGGCTACCCTGTTGCAACCGTTGCGTTCTACGGGGCGGACGACAAGATTGCGAAGAAAGTAGCCGTTGGTATCATCCTCACTGAAGGTCAAGAACCCGCATTTCTTGAGCGGTGGTTCAGCGATGGCGGTGACGTGCGAAACGACCACGATGTGAGCGAACAGATTTTGAAG
>DASWCA010000577.1:0-1790 GCA_036390355.1 Acidobacteriaceae bacterium | reverse complement strand
TCCTGCGCATGATCGACTGGCAGACCGATCTGCCCGACGCGCTGTCGGTGACCATGGGTGCAGGCAGCCGGTTCGCGCTCGATGGGTTGCTGATCACGGGCCGGCCGGTGCAAATTCAAGGCGGTACGACGCCAGGCGCTGGCACGGAAGTGTGTCCCGCCGAGGTCGTGATTCGCCATTGCACGCTAGTACCAGGCTGGGGGATCGACTCCAATTGCGAGCCGGTGCGGCCCGCCGAGCCCAGTCTCGAGTTGATCAAGGTCAGGGCGCGAGTCTGCATCGCACACAGCATCGTCGGCTCCATCCAGATCGAAGAGGATGAGGTGTCGATCGATCCGATTCCGCTCGAGATCCGTGACAGCATCGTCGATGCCACCGACGTTACCGGCCAAGCCATCGGCGCGCCGGGAAATACCTGGGCGCATACCGTGCTCGACATCCGGCGCTGCACCGTGTTTGGCATCGTCGACGTTCACGCCATCGGACTCGGCGAGAACTGCATTTTCGCGAGCTGCGTGAATGTGGCGCGGCGCCAGATCGGCTGCCTGCGCTATTGCTACGTGCCCGCAGGTTGCCGCACGCCCAAGCGCTACCACTGCCAGCCTGACGGCGTCATCGCCGCTGTGCACGCGCTGACGGGCCATCCCCTCAAACAACCGCTGGAGCGCGCCAATGAACAGTTGCGGGTGGTGCCGCAGTTCACTTCGGTTCGTTACGGAACGCCGGCTTACGCTCAACTGGGACCGCACTGCGCCGAGGAGATCCGGCGCGGTGCGGACGACGAATCCGAGATGGGCGCCTATCACGATCTCTTTCAACCGCAGCGGGAAGCCAACCTCAGGGCTCGGCTGGCCGAATACACGCCTGCCGGCATGGATGTCGGCATGTTCTTCGCCACTTGATGATTAAGGGATAGACAAATGAAAGGCGATTTCTCACGCGTAAGCTTCGACCCCGCCAAACATTTCAGCCGAGTGCTGATGCAGCAGGGGCGGGTGACACTGGAAGCCGACCACAATGAGCAGACGGCCATCGCTTTGCACCTCCTGCGTACCTTGACTGGTGACCTCTTCGGTGCGTATGGAGGTCCCGCCGGCGGGCGGGGGTTCTTCCTTTATCTGGCCAACTCGCGCCTGATGATTGGCGCTGGACATTACTACGTGGATGGCATTCTATGCGAGTGCGAGGCCAAACCAGGTGGCGGCGAGTACGACTACAGCAGCCAGCCGGATTTCACTCCCGTGAACGATGCGTTCCTGAGCTGGCTGGCGCATCCGGGCACGCCTCCGGGCCAGCGCTTTTGGGTGTACCTCGACGTCTGGGAACGACACATCAGTTGGGTGGAAGATGACCGCATTCGCGAGGTCGCACTCAACGGGCCGGACACGTGTACGCGCGCAAAGGTAATTTGGCAGGTGAAGGCGATGATCTTGGATCCTAACGCGAAAGACCAATCTTGCACTGGATTCCTGAACCGGGTCGTTACATTGAGCATTGCGCACATGGCCGCGCGGCTAGATCCCGGACCGCAGATTCCCGATCCGTGCACCATCGCCCCGGACGCAAGATATCGCGGCGCCGAGAACCAACTTTACCGGATCGAGATTCACCAAGCTGGCGACGCAGGCAGTGCGACATTCAAGTGGTCGCGGGATAACGGCAGCATCGTCACGCGCTGGTTGAGTACGGAAGGCAATGACTTGATCGTGACCAACGCGCGCGGTTTCACGGCCGGCGACTGGGTCGAATTGTCAGACGACAACATGGATCTGGGGGGGTCGCCGGGTGTG
>DASWCA010000576.1:0-20372 GCA_036390355.1 Acidobacteriaceae bacterium | reverse complement strand
CAAGAACTTCGCTCTTCCGCGAGAGTCGATTCTGTCGTTCCGGGCGGAGTTCTTCAATCTGCCGAATACGAACAGCTTCAACGCGCCGGGCGCTACGATTACCGCAGCGACTTGCTGCGTGGTCAATTCCACTTCGGTCCCGTCGCGCGATATTCAGTTCGCGCTCAAGTACAACTTTTAGGAAGGAAACGAGAGGACGGGCGACAACAAGTGCGAAATGCGGGGAGATGACTATCAAGCTTGCTCAGGCATATCGGATCGGGGTCAGGCGATGAATTCCTTGCTGGTGAGGCTTTTATATATCGGGCCTTCAGCCCTAATCACTCTCCCATATACCAACTTAGGCCTTCGGCCCAGGCTGGTATATGGCGCGCTTTCAGCGCTTTTCTAAAGCCTCCTGAGCAAGCTTGATAATCATCTGCGGGGATTCTTCCCCGTTCGCTACGCTCAGGGTCAGAATGGCAAGCGTGGAGCAGGCTAAAAGGGAGAACCAGAGCAGCTCATGAAAATCACTGAAGTCCGCACTCGCGTCGTTCAATGGGAAGGCAAGACGGTCCCATTGCCTCCTCACTTTTGCACGAATCCGATGGACCTGGTCACGTTTCGCGACGCCTCGATGGGCAACTTCGCCTTTCACGGATGGGTGGTTGTTGAAATATTCACAGACACAGGACTCGTCGGATTAGGCGACGCCGCGCTCTCCCCTTTAGTTACGAAGACACTTATCGACACGTATCTGAAGCCTCTTCTGATCGGCGCCGACCCCTGGGACACCGAATATCTCTGGCAGCAAATGTACAGGCGCACCATGGCGTTCGGGCGCAAGGGCGTTGCGATGACCGCGATCTCCGCGGTCGACATTGCGCTTTGGGACATCCTTGGCAAAGATGCGAAACAGCCGGTGTATCGGCTCCTTGGTGGCCGTACGAAAGAGCGCATCCCGGTCTATGCCAGCCGCCTGTATTCGATGCCGCTGGACGAACTGCGCGTTGAGGCGCAGAAGTATAGGGACGAAGGCTATCAGGCGATGAAGCTGCGCTTTGGCTGGGGGCCCATCGATGGCGCTGCGGGCATGCAGAAGAACATCGAGCTGATTCGCACCGTGCGCGAGGTCATCGGCGATGGCATCGATCTGATGGTCGATGCGTACATGGGCTGGACATTGGACTATGCCAAGCGGATGCTGCCTCTACTGGAACCGTTCAATCTGCGCTGGCTGGAGGAGCCGGTCATTCCGGACGATACGCGCGGATATAAGGAATTGAGGAGCTATCGCCGCGTGCCGATTGCGGGCGGAGAGCACGAGTTCACCATCTTCGGATTTCGCGACCTCCTCGAGGCGAATGCGCTGGACTATATACAGTTCGACACGAACCGCGTCGGCGGCATCAGCCAGGCCCGCAAGATCTGCGCGCTGGCTGAATCGTTCCAGATTCCGGTGGTTCCTCACGCCGGCCAGATGCACAACTATCACGTTGTCATGGCGAGCCTCAATTCGCCCATCGCAGAATTCTTCCCCAAGGTCGACGTCGAGGTCGGCAACGAACTCTTCTGGTACATCTTCGACGGCGAACCGGTGCCCAGCAATGGTTATATCGATCTGGACGAGAACACTCCCGGTCTCGGCTTGACCGTAAATGAAGAGTCTCTGAAACGCTTTACGGTCATCGGGTAGGCGGAGGATCACACGATGCATCTCGTTCAGATCGCGAAGCAATCCATGCGCCGCGTCGCCTTTGTTGAGGAGCCATCTTTGCAATGCGTGGCTGGTGTGACATCGGTGTATGAACTAGGTCGCCAGTGCCTGGATAAGGGTGTCTCGATTCCTGAGTATGTGCGATCTTTGCGAGTCGACGAATCGCTGCTGTACGACGATGTCTACTCGGGCAAGTCGCCGTGGAAGCTGCTCGCGCCTATCGACGTGCCGGGCGCGCCCTCGCGTGTGCTGGTTGCAGGAACCGGGCTCACGCATATCGGCAGCGCGAAGGAGCGACAGGAGATGCACCTCGCCGATCTGTCGAAGAAGGCGGAAGTCGCTACGGACAGCATGCGTATGTTTCAGTGGGGGGTCGAGGGCGGACGGCCATTAGAGGGCCAGATAGGAATTGCGCCGGAGTGGTTCTACAAGGGCGATGGCTCTGTCCTTCGCGCTCCATTTGAGGCAATTGAAATTCCAGGCCACGCAGAGGACGGCGGCGAAGAGGCCGAACTCGCCGGCGTCTACCTTATCGCGGACGATGGCACGCCCTGCCGCATCGGAATCGCAATCGGAAATGAATTCTCCGATCATAAATTCGAAAAGCGCAACTATCTCAACCTTGCCGGTTCGAAACTCCGCGCCTGCAGCATCGGGCCGGAGCTGGTAGTCGGAGCTGACTTCAAGGACGTCCACGGTGAAGTTCGCCTTGAACGCGCAGAGACGACTCTATGGCAGAGGAAGATCGTCAGCGGAGAAGACAACATGTGCCACAGCCTCGCCAATATGGAGCATCACCACTTCAAGTTCGCAGGGCATCGCCAACCGGGCAGCGTGCATGTTCACTTCTTCGGCGCGAATGCACTTTCCTTCGCCCAAAACATCGTTCTGCGCGATGGCGATGTCATGGAGGTTCGTTTCGACGGCTTCGGCCGCGCACTGAGCAATCCGATTCGTGAAGAAGCCCGGATACTCGAACCTGTTCGCGTGCATTCTCTCGCATAGGTCACAAGTCTTGAGTCAGCGTCATCAGCCTTCATCATCAAAGGAGTCCTTGTGAAATACCGCCTGCTTACGCTTTCGCTTTTGGCCTGCTACGGATTCGCGGCTGCACAGACCACCGCGACAGCGATCTATCTTGATCCCTCAAAGCCGCAGGAGCAGCGCATCGCGGACCTTATCGGGCGGCTCACGATCGAGGAAAAGGCGGCGCAACTCAACCATCTCAACACCGGCATTCCCCGGCTCAACGTACCCATGTGGGGAGGCTGGAACCAGACGCTGCACGGAGTGTGGTCCAAGGAGCCGACGACACTCTTCCCTGCTCCCATCGCCATGGGCGCAACCTGGGACCCCGCGCTCATCCATACTGTTGCCGATGCCATGTCGGATGAGGCTCGTGCGCTTTATAACAGCAAGGCCGATGGGCCACGTTCGAAGCATGGCCTCGTCTTTCGCTCGCCAGTTATCAATGTCAGTCGCAATCCGTTATGGGGGCGCATCCAGGAGGTCTTCAGCGAGGACCCTTACCTCACCGGCCGCATGGCCGTCGCCTACGTGAAAGGTTTGCAGGGCGATGACATCAATCACCTCAAGGTCGCCTCAACCGTCAAACACTTTGCCGTCAATAACGTCGAGACGGGCCGCCAGCACCTCTCCGCCGATGTAGATGAGCGCAACCTGATGGAATATTGGCTGCCGCATTGGAAAGCCGCCATCATGGAGGGCCATGCGCAGTCTGTCATGTCGTCCTATAACGCCATCAACGGTACAGCCGATGCGGTCAATCACACTCTGCTGACTGACATCCTCCGCGGCATGTGGGGTTTCGATGGATTCGTTACAGACGACCTTGGGGCGGTAGCGCTGCTGTCGGGAAGCCGCGCGGGCCGCGGCGTTGAGACAGGTCAGCATGTTACCGAAGATCCTGTGGAAGCCACAGCGCTGGCCATCAAGGCCGGCAATGATTCGGACGACACAGAATTTCAAACAAATATCCCGCTGGCCGTGAAGCGAGGCCTTCTTACCGAGAAGGATGTCGACGGAGCGCTCACTCGCGTGCTGCGCGTGGGCTTCCGGCTGGGAGCTTTCGATCCGCCGGACTCGAACCCTTACAACAAGATCGGAATGAGCGTGGTGCGTTCGCCCGAACATCTGGCGCTGACCCTGAAGACAGCACAGGAATCGATCACCCTGCTTAGCAACCGCAATGATTTTCTGCCTTTGAAGCGTGACGCCGTCCACTCCATCGCGGTCATCGGTCCCGCCGGCGACACCGATTACGAGACTGGCAATTACTACGGAACCCCTGCGCGCAAAGTCAGCGCCCTGGCTGGACTTCGCGATCTGCTCGGAGGGGGAGTATCAGTGCAGTACGAGAGAGGCCCGGGGTTCGTGGAAGCTGCCGACCCGGCAGCGATTGCGCGTGCAGCGGCGCTGGCAGCGAAGTCAGACGTGGCTGTGCTCTTTCTTGGAACGAACCTTCGCGTCGAGGCAGAAGGACGCGACCGCCGCGATCTCGATCTTCCCGGTGCACAGGAACAACTGCTTGAAGCCGTCTTCGCGGCCAATCCAAAGACCGTGCTCGTGCTGATGAACGCAGGCCCGCTCGCTGTCACCTGGGCCAACGATCACCTTCCCGCAATTCTCGACGCATGGTATCCCGGCGAAGCGGGAGGAATTGCGATCGCGCGGGCGCTCTTCGGCGACGACAACCCCGGTGGCCATCTGCCCTACACCGTCTACGCAAGTCTCGACGGCGTGCCTCCACCGAATGAGTACGACGTTTCGAAAGGCTATACCTATCTCTATTACAAGGGGCTGCCTCTCTACCCGTTTGGCCACGGTCTCAGCTATACGCGTTTCGAGTACAGCCACCTGAAGCTCTCCGCCGCGTCTGTCTCGTCGAAGGATAAGGTCGAAGTCGCATTCGATATCAAGAATGTGGGAGATCGTGCCGGCTCGGATGTCGTCCAGATCTACACCCACCAGCAACACAGCAAAGTAGTGCAGCCCATCAAGAGCCTCCGAGCCTTCGAACGTGTCACGTTGCAACCGGGGGAAACGCGACATCTGCAGATCACATTGCCGGCCTCGCAACTGGCATTCTGGGATGTCCAATCGAAAAGCTTTGCCGTCGAGCCCGGAGCTTTCAACGTTATGATCGGCTCTTCCTCGGAAGACATTCGCCTGCGGGAACATTTTGTTGTTACAAAAGGCGACTAGTGAATTCGTTCGAATTGTGCGTAGCCGAGCGAACGCTACAGTACGGATCGAGGTTACTCCGTGCGATATGTGCTGTTCCCAGGTACCGCCGCCTCAATCAACCGCACCACGCGCGCAATCGGCAGCCCCATCACGTTGAAGTAGTCCCCATCGATCCGCGGAATCCAGCGCGCTGCGTATCCCTGAATTCCGTACGCGCCGGCCTTGTCCATCGGCTCATGCGTCGCGCAGTAGAAATCCAGTTCTACCTCGGGAATCTCGGAAAATGTAACCGAAGTCGACTCGACCGCACTCACTACACCGGCGCGCGTCGCTGCTGCGACACCCGTCAGCACCTCGTGTGTCCTCCCCGAAAGCCTGCGCAGCATGCGCTTCGCATCCGACGCATCCGCAGGCTTCGCCAGAATCTCGCCATCGAGCATAACCGTTGTATCCGCGCCGAGCACGATCAGCGAGAGATCGTTCGATCCCACCCATGACGATGAAGCCGTCATGGATGGGGCACCCGAGCTTTCTGCGTGACGGGCGAAGACGGCCTGCGCCTTTTCTTCGGCCAGGCGGCGGACGTAGTCGGCAGGAGATTCGCCGGGGCTTACGGATTCGTCCACGTCCGCGGCTTCGACCGTGAACGTGTAGCCGGCCTGCGTCAGCAGTTCGCGACGGCGTGGGGACGAAGAGGCGAGGATGAGGCGGGAGGGGAGTTCAGACATTGCGTCGTCCTTGAAGAAGAGCGTTTAATGAGGGAGCTATCAGCTGCCAGCTATCGGCTATCGGCAAATGCTCGCGGCCGGTTCAGGCGGTTCTTTCGATCGAGATGTCCGCGCGCATCGTATGCGTCGCGCCCGGCGCCAGCGTCACCGCATTCTCGCCCACGTTGGCGGTCTCGATGCAGGTCATGTGCAGCCACGCATCAGGCCCCATGTCGGGCATACTCGCCGACAGCTCTTTCCACGGGTTCCACACCACGGTCGAGTTCGATCCCGTCTTCGCCACTACAATTCGCCGCTTGCCCGCCTCGTCGTGCAGCACACACGTCGACGTCGTATTCAGATACGGACGGTCGGTTCGTCCCTCAAACTTCAACGCGCCGGCAGGCTGCACCTTACGCTTGAAATCGTCCACCTTGTCGAGATATGTGACGCCGCCCAGCCCGTCGATCGACACCTTTTGCGCATCGGCCACGGCATAGTACGTGTGCAGCGCCTGCTCATACACCAGCGGCGCACCGTTGGCTGCCATGTGCGCTTCGGCGGCATCGCCGGGCTTGGTTCCGCCCGAACCGGAGTCGTTCGCAACCGTCATTTCGAGCGTCAACTTGCGGCCGACGGTCACTCGATATCCCAGCTTGAAGTGATCGAAGCCGAGGGAACGGCTCAGGTCGTTCGGCGCGAGGGTAAACGCCAAATGCAGATCGTCACCCGACATTCCTGCGAACGCGAGGTCCCACTCTGACAGGCGCGCGAAGCCATGCATCGGCCCGGTTTTGCCATCGTGACGCTCGCCAAACCACGGAAAGATCACCGGCACTCCGCCGCGGATCGGCTTGCCCGGCGCAAACTCCGCGCGCTGGCTGAGGAAGATCGCCGGCGCTTGTCCCGCAGGCTTCCAATGCGTCACGTGCGCGCCCTGCATGTAGATCGTCGCTTCCGCTGCAGGTGACGTGACTTGCGCCGCCACCAGGCCGCCCTGCGCCTTCTCAAACTTCAGCACTCCGGGAATTCCGAACTTCTCCTGCAACGCCGCCAAGTCCATCATTTGCACACACTCCATTCGCGCCTTCCAGTCTATGCGAGTCCAAACGAATGTGAAATCGCTCTAACATGATGCTATGGCTGCACCTCGGTTGACCGAAGACCGTTTCCACTTGATTGCCCGCGCTCTCGCCGACCCGCGCCGCTACGATCTTCTCCGCCGCATCGGCGAGGCTGGCGACACCCTCACCTGCGAGTCCATCCGTAGTTGTTGCGATGTCACAGCCGCCACTATTTCCCACCACATGAAGGAGCTGGAGACCGCGGGCCTTGTCGAATCCGCACGCGAAGGCAAGTTCGTCACCTACCGTCTGCGCCGCGAGATCCTCAACGCATATCTGGCGCGCATGGCTGAAATATAAAGCAGTTGCAGGTTGTTAGTTGAAACGAAAGATCGAACCAATTGGCAGCGCGTAACTGACAGGTCCCCAGCTGCGGCCAGGTATTGAATCGCCATCAATTAAAAGTTGTCCACAAAAGAATTCCGCATCCAATGGACACCGGCTCCCATCAATTAGATGGCTGTAAAAGTATCAAACTGACTAAAACGTCAAAGGGGCACACATCTATGGGTAAGCTTGTGAATAAAGTAGCAGTCGTAACCGGAGCTTCGAAGGGCATTGGCGCGGACATCGCCAAGTCGTTGGCAGCAGAGGGCGCAGCGGTTGTCGTGAACTATTCATCCAGCAAAGAAGGCGCCGACAAGGTGGTTGCGGCCATTACCGCCAAGGGCGGCAAGGCCATCGCCGTACAGGGCGATGTGTCCAAGCAGGCAGACATCACGCGCCTGTTCGCGGAGACGAAGAAGGCTTATGGACAAGTCGACATTCTCGTAAACAACGCGGGCGTTTATGCGTTTGCGCCGCTTGAACAGATCACCGAAGAGCTGTTCCATCAACAGTTCAACCTCAACGTTCTGGGCCTGCTGCTGACCACCAAGGAAGCCACCAAATACTTCAACGGAGAGGGCGGCAGCGTCATCAACATCAGCTCCGCGGTCAGCTCTCTTCTGCCTCCGGGTACCGCCACGTATAGCGCCACCAAGGCGGCGGTCGACGCGATCACCGTCATTCTGTCCAGGGAACTGGGTCCCAAGGGCATCCGCGTCAACGCCATCAACCCGGGCATGATCGAGACCGAGGGTGTGCAGTCGGCGGGCATCATTGGCAGCGATTTCCAGAAGGGCATCGTGGCGCAGACTCCGCTTGGCCGCATCGGACAGGTGGACGACATCTCGCCCGCCGCGGTCTTCCTGGCGTCGGCGGATTCGAAGTACATGACCGGCCAGACGGTGAATATTTCAGGCGGAATCCGGTAAGAGTTGTCAGTTCTCAGTTGTCAGTTCTCAGTTGCCAGGTCACTCCGGCAACTGAGAACTTCTTCACCATTCCATCCATTGCAATTGCTCGTCGCGCAGGGTGTGGCCCAGGAAGTTCTTCTCGGGGAAGATCCAGCGCGAGAGCTTGCGCAGCAGCCACGCGCGCAAACACTTTCGCCGCACGATGACGTCCACCGCGCTGACGCAAGCGAAGGAGTGGCGCATCGGGTGCGGCGTTCCGCCCTCGAAGGCCAGCCTCTTCGTTCCCTGGGCGATTTCGTACTCCATCAAGAATGCGCGCATCACGGTCGTCAGCGAGTAGCGCGGCATTCCTGCCAGATTCAACTGCCAGTCAATGTGCAGAGCGCGGCCGCGCCTGAATCCGCCGAGCAGGCTCAGCCAGCGGCCATCTTCATCACGCAGGCCGCACAATACGGGACGCGCATTTTTCGTCATGGTGTCGTAGCGCCATGCGGCAACTTCTTCTAAAAGCGGATTGGTCGACCTCCGGTTCATTGCAAAGAACTGCTCGCGGCTCATCTGCAGGCTGGGCACGAACTGGACATTGAAGTCCACTTCCAGCCGCCGGCGATATCGCCTGAAGTTGCGGCGCGTGTCGTCGCCCAGAGTTGCCAGCGTCGCCTCGTAGGTCGCCGCGAGCGGCAGGTATCGAGGCACCGAACGCGTCCGCGTCGAGACCAGGCACGCCGGGCAAGGCTCAACCGCAAACTTGGGCAGAGCCGCGCTGCTGCCTTCGAGCGAGATCAGCGCAACCGTCGCGCCGCCCTCCATCAGCGTGCGGCATGCGGTCTCGGCTACTTCGGTGCGGATCGCCCGAGGCGCGATCACGGTGTGCTCTCCCACCACGTCGTCGGTTGCGAACACGCCCGACCCAAATCCCGCGACGCGGTACTCGTAGATCAGCACGGCGCCCTCCAGATCGTTTGCCGTCACCAGCCCCGGATGCACCGCGCGGCGCAGGCCGACCAGCAGCAGGTACGGTATTTTGGGGCGCGCGGTTGGCGAACTGAGAAAGATTTCGAGCGCGTCCATCGCGCCAGCCTGTCCCGTGCGCAGGCAGAGCTCGACCAGCATATCGCGCATCTGAGCCACCGCCTGCGTGCCTCGCAGAACTGCCACCGGAGGCGTCAGCGCGGCGGTGTTGCTTGCGCGCTGTCCCTCGCGGCCATACAGCCGCGGAAGCGCCCGGCCCAGCGCGACATCATTATTGGTCAGACCCATAGACCCAACTTTTGACGAACACTAGGGTTTAACGGTTGCTCCGCAGGGCCGTGGTGGACAGCAAATGTGCGCGCCCGGCGGCGCAGGTCCGACCGGGGACACACCTGGAAAGCTCAAATGTCAGTTGGCAGACGAAGAAACCAGGGTTTGCAAGCGCTACAGTTCTCGCACGATCCGGAAGTGAAGCGACCGGACCATGCCAGGTTTGGGTGTCGTGTCAGGTTTCTCAGATGCAGAAAATAGCGGAAAGGCTATCTCGCCACCTGGGCGAGCTTCCTGCGTTCCGTTTCCAGGTACGTATACCGGATGCGGTGGACCACGGTGATGGTGGAGAACAGCGCCAGTACCCACAGGCAGGGGGCCATCACTCCCCAGCGGTTGCACAGCGCGCCGAGGATGACGCAGACGATGCGTTCCGGCCGCTCCATGAATCCCACCTTGCAGGTCCCGATAAGGGCTTCCGCACGTGCCCGGGTGTAGCTCACCATGACGCATGCGGTCATCACAAACGCCACCAGCCCGACGTAGAACAGCCGGTTGCCGCGGGCGTAGAACACCAGAAGGCCGAAAAAGATCGCCACGTCGGAGTAGCGGTCCATCACTGAATCGAAGAACGCGCCGAATACGGATACCTGGTTGGTCTTGCGCGCCACCCGGCCGTCGACCATGTCGAAGATGCCGGCGCCGATGATCACCAGTCCGGCAATCATGAACATCTTGTTGGCGTTATAGCTGCGCGCAAACCCAAAGAAGCACGCCGCAATAATATTGATCACCAGCCCCAGAAACGTCAGCACATTCGGAGAGATCTTCGTCAGTGCGAGACCGTTCACGATCTTCTGCAGCAACCATCCGCTGCCCTTCCCGAATGCGCCTGTCCACGTCATTGAATTGCGATCATCGAATTGCGGTCATTGCCTCGCTATGGTCGATACAGCTCTTACTTCTTGCCGGCCGCAACATCCGCGTCCGAAATCTCTTCTTCCACCTCATCGTGGATGGTGATCAGCTTCAGCACTTCAAGCTCGCGCTTGCCGTTCGGAGTGTCTACGGTCGCCACATCGCCAATCTTCTTGCCCAGCAGTGCGCGCCCGATCGGCGATGTCGTCGAGATGAGCCCCTTGGTCACGTCGGATTCTTCGCTGGTGACCAGCTTGTAGCTGAGCTCCTCGTTTTTGCTGGAGTCGAACACCACCACCGTCGCGCCGAAGCCGACCTTGTCGTGCGGAATGTTGACCAGGTTGACCATCGCCAGCTCGCCCATCCGCTTCTTGAGCTGGCCCAGGCGCGCGTTCACGAACACCTGGCGCTGCTTGGCCATGTGGTACTCGGCGTTCTCGCTCAGGTCTCCAAGCGCGACCGCCTTCTTGATCTCCGCCGGCAGCTCGGTCGTGAGTTCACGCTCCAGCAACTTGATCTCTTCTTCGAGCCGCTTCTTAATATGTTCTGGCATGGGGCCTTCCGGAATCTGTTAGAGCAGTCTGATGGCTACTGTGATGTTCGAACCTCGTCCTAAGTGGCTTTTCTGTCAGGCAAAAAACCACCCTGGCGGCCTTCCCCTTACCTCACAGCCATTTGGAACGCGGCCCAAGCGGCGTGACTCCTGCCGCGGGCGCGAGTACGGGACCAAAAGGTTATTATACGTCGCCGGGTCGCGCATCCCAAACTGCCGGCCCCCACAACCGGCAAAGAAAGAGGCGCGGAGACTATGAAAGTCTTCGCGCCCGAAAGTAGTTCCGTTACTTGAAGAAACTACTTTTTCGGAATCGCTCCCGGCTGGAACAGGTCCGAAAGATCGGTCGCGTTCGCCGCGTCCCCCAGCAACGGGCTTACGTGGAAGATCTCCTCCATAGTGCGCAGATCGGAGGAGTGGGTGAGGTTCACGGGGCTGGCGTACGGCAGGCCATCCACGTTCTGGTGCGCGTGCTTGGAGATAACGATCTCGCCCACGGTGTGGTCGAAGCGGTCCGGATTGTCTTGCGCCACGCCATCTGTCTCCGACTCGTCCCACCAGAGGATGATCACGCCATTCTCCTGGTAGGCGTGCGACGCCATGATCACCGGAATGATCTGGCGCAGAAAATCGTCGCCCTGTTTGATGTTCGCCGCATCGCCGGTCAGGCCCGCATAGCCACCCGTCAACGCGGTGTGCATATCGTTGTACTGGTTCGGAGTGATCCAGGTGTAGTCGGCCACCGTGTCGTTCGCGAGATCGGCCGTCAATTGCTGCAGCGGCGCGTAGTGCGACGACAGCGGGTTGGAGGGAGTCGTGTTGTTTCCGCCGTTGGTATCGGTGAAGAAGACCATAGGATTGTGCTTGGCCGCGTAGTTGTACTGGTTGTGCAGGTTGTAGTCGTTCAGCGTGCCATTGCCGAACACGCCGGAAATGCTGACCAGTGGAACCGTCCACTGGTCCGGCGGCAGGGGAATGTTAATGAGCTGGTTGGAGGCGTTCTTCTGAAGGTCAGTATCTTCCTGGTAGGACTTCCAGGTTCTGCCCGCCTGCGTCAGCAGCGTGCTCAGGTGCTGCGAGGTGTTCTGGTTGTTATTCGGGAATGGATCGGCGTCGTTGGCGATGCCAAAGTTGGTGCCGGCCTCGGCCCACAGGTAGTTCGGCTCCGACGGGTGGATATGGACGGCGCTGCCCTGCGGCGTCGCCAGCACGTTGTGGTACGCCGCCGCATACGCGACCTGGTCGCTGATGTTCTCGGTATGGCTGCCGACGATTGCCTGCGCAGTCCCATTTACCAGGCTATTGATGAAAGGCGCGTTCGGGTTCTGATAGATCTGCTGGATGCCTCCGGTGAACTGGTTCGCCGGCTGGGTCCAGTTGTGATTCTCCATCGCGATCACGAAGACCTTCTTGATCTCCTGCGAACTCGCGCTCGCGCTGCCAATCGCCGACAGCAGCGTCAGCGATCCAAGCGCACTCAGACGTCTCATACGAGTCATCATCGACACAACCTCACCTCTATGGAATTCGGGGCATCGCATAGCGCACCAGGCGACCCGCAGGTCGCACAGCGCCAAGTTTCGCCGCCGATAGTCGATTGTTAGCAGTGGTTTGTTGCAGGCCGGTGAGGAGAACATTACGGGGAAAACACACTTGTCCCAATACCAAAAATCTTTGTTCTGACATCAAAAAGGTCTGTGGAAATGAACGGATCAGAAAAGCGAATCACAGAGATGGCAGAGCAAAAAGAGAGAACGCAGAGATGTTCTTGCTTACAGACTCTCTGTGTTCTCTGGGTCCCTCTGTGAGCTCTGCGATTCGTTTTTGCGGGCGTCCAGAAACGATTGCAGGATCAGCACCGCCGCCACCTGGTCGATGATCCTGCTCCGTTTCTGCCGGTCCGCCGCCGTTCGCCGGCTGCTTCCACTTTCGTTCAGCAGTTGGTGCGCCTCCCACGTGGTCAGCCGCTCGTCGACCAGGTGCACCGAGATGCCGAACTCCGCCCGCAGTTGTTGGGCGAACTCCTGCGCCTTCCGTGCCCGGGGACCCACCTCGCCGGACATGTTCAGCGGATTGCCCACCACAGCCTCCACGATTTCGTGTTTCCGCAACAGCCGCCCGATGGATTTCAGGTCCGCCCGCGGCGTCTTCCGGTAAAGCGTGAGCAGCGGCTGTGCGTTGCCCAGCGGGTCCGAAACCGCGACGCCAATCCGCCGGTCGCCAACATCGAACGCGACGATGCGAGCTGGAAGGCTAGGCAGGGGGGTAGGGGTATCCATAGTCGCGCAGGCGTTTCCTGCAGATCTCCATTTCCTCCGGCGTAAACAGGGGATGCCACTTGGGTTCGTCGAGGATGACGGCTTCAACGGTGAGGTCGAGGCGTTTGCGCTCCCAGAGCTTGGTGAATCCGGGAGCATAGTCCGGAGAGTGGAGAAACCGGCGGGCGGTTTCGAATCCGCCTAGCTCCTTCAGCAAATCGGCAAACAGCGGCGCGCTGAATCTTCCTTCGCGTTTGCCGGCGCGATACAACTCTTGCATGCGTTCGTTGAACTCGTCTTCCAGCATGTCCGCCTCCGGACGTTGCAGAGCCCTAAGCCTGTCCCGCTTCAATGGCCAGCCCGACGCGGAACATCGTCTCCTCGTCGAAGTGCCGGCCGAGAATCTGCACGCCGATCGGCAAACCGGCCTTGGTTTCGCCACACGGAACGCTCATGCCACAGATACCTGCCAGGCTGGCCGCAACCGAGTAGATGTCCTCAAGGTACATCTGCACCGGGTCATCCGTCTTTGCGCCCAGCTTAAAAGCCGGCGTCGGGGTTACCGGGCAGACGATGGCGTCGACCTCGGCGAACGCGGCCAGAAAGTCGCGCGTCAGCAGCGTGCGTACCTGCTGCGCCTTGCGGTAGTACGCGTCGTAATATCCGGCCGAGAGCGCGTAGGTGCCCAGCAGGATGCGGCGCTTGACCTCCGCGCCGAAACCCTGATCGCGCGTCTCGCGGTACATCGCCGAAAGCGTCTTCGAGTTCGCTTCGCCAGCGCGCAGGCCAAAGCGCACACCATCGAAGCGCGACAGGTTCGCCGAAGCCTCCGCGGTTGCGATGACGTAGTAGGTCGGGATCGCGTACCTGGTGTGGGGCAGCGCGATCGGTTTGACCTCGCAGCCCGAAGCGCGAAGACGGTCGAGAGCACGTTCGATCGCGGCGCGAATCTCGGGGTCAAGCCCTTCGCCGAAGTACTCGGCAGGAACGCCGATGCGCAGGCCTTTGACGTGCTTGTCGAGCGCGCCAAAATAGTCGCCCACGGGCCGCTCCGAGCTGGTCGCGTCCATCACGTCTTTGCCGGCGAGAATGCTGAGCATAGTGGCGGCGTCACGCACATTGGTCGCGAACGGGCCGACACGGTCGAGCGACGATGCGAACGCGATCAGCCCGTAACGCGAGACGCGGCCATACGTCGGAAGCACGCCGACCACCCCGCAGAAGGCCGCAGGCTGCCGGATCGATCCGCCAGTATCCGTGCCCAGCGTCGCCACGGCAAAGCCCGCAGCAACCGCCGCGGCCGATCCGCCGCTCGATCCGCCGGGTACGCGGTCCAGCGCGCGCGGATTCAGCACTGGTCCGTACGCCGAGTTTTCGTTCGACGAGCCCATCGCAAACTCGTCGCAATTCAGCTTGCCGAGCAACACCGCGCCGGCCGCTTCGAGCCGCGTCACCGCCGTCGCATCGTAAGGCGGCATGTAGCCATTGAGAATCAGCGAGCCGGCCGTGGCGGGCGAACCCTGCATGGTGAGCACATCCTTGATGCCGACGGGAACTCCGGCCAGCACGGGCAGCGCGTCGCCCTTCGCGGCCAGCGCGTCGATCCTTGCCGCCTGCGCCAGCGCGCGATCACGGCTCAGCGCGAGGAAGCTATGGATGTTCTTGCCGCTGGGACCGTCCTCGGCAGCGATCTTTGCGTAGTGCTGCTCGGCCACCGCGGTTGCGGTCGTCGTACCGCTGGCAACCGCCGCGCGGACTTGTTCTATGCTGCCCAAACTCATTTCAACCTCGAACCTCGAACCTAGTAACTCGAACCTATCTTTCAATCACCTTCGGCACCTTGAAGAACCGCCCATCGCTTTCCGGCGCCGCAGCCATCACCGCTTTGCGGTCAAGCGACGGCCGTACCGCATCTTCGCGCAGGCTTGCGCCGGTCGCTTCCGGTTCCATGCCGAGCACCTCGCCGACTTGCGCCATCGCCGGAACGCCAGCCGTGTCCAGTTCGTTCAACTGCGCGATGTGGCCGAGGATCGCGTTCAGGTCGCGCTGCATCCGGGGCACTTCTTCGGCGGTCAGCTCCAGGTTCGCAAGCTCCGCGACGCGCAACACTTCTTGTTCGGTTACGTTTCCAACATCCGCCATCTGCGTCCTCTTCCGATCAACACCGGCAATGCCGATTAAAGCCTTATCTAATTTTCCATTCTATTTTTTGGATCCGTGGCCTCGATGTCGATCGGTGTTAGGCCTCTTTGCCAACTCAAACTCTATCGCCGCAACGGGTAAGCCGGCGATGCGCGCCATGTCGCGTGCAAGTACGCCGCGCAGAGAGAGCATCTGCTGCATCCACGCCGCGTCGGCGACCTCTATCCGCACGATGCCCTGCGCAAAGCCGATGACAGTTCCGTGATCGGCCATGGCCTTTCCGCACGCGACGGTCCACGCCGCTGCCAGCCGGTCTTCTTCGCGAATACCGCGCAGGGTCCCGGCAAGATTGCCGCGCAACAGGTCTCTCATCGTTTCCATGCCGCTCGCCCTTTGTCGTTCCCGAAGGGAATCTGCTTTTGTTCCTGGCGCGCTTTGACTCGCTATGGTGCGCGCCTACTTCTTCTTCTTTGCGGGGAACCGGTAGACGACTCCGCCGGAGATGGCAAAGAACTCGCGGGTCTCATTGCCAAAACGCTCCAGGATCAGGTCCGGGGAGAGCCGAATCGCCCAGTTCTTTGACCGATTCAAATCGAGACTGCCGCCCAGCGCGAAGATCGGAGCCGTGTGGTTGCTGTAGAGCCCGACCAGGGTCGCATTCTGGCTTGCCGTAAAGACGTTGCCGGCGCCAGCGCCTTGAGTGCCTGCATCGAACACACCGTCGGCGATGCCGCCGAATGCGTGGTAGTCGATCGCCGCGTGCTGGTTCTTGGGGCCGCGATACTGCACGCCCGCGAGGCCCATGTTCATGTAGACCAGCGGACGGTGAATGCCGTAGATGTTGCCGTTGGGAAAGACCTGGGTGGTGCCTGCGCCGCCGCGGTATTCGGCGGTCACGCCCCACTTGCCGGTCAGCCAGTACGTGCCCTCGATCTCCGCGCCGCCGAGGTTCATGCGCTTGGGCAGGTTCTCGCCGGCCTTGAAGTTCATGTAGTTCAGGCCGCCGTAGATCTCGTACTTATTGTCGTAGGTGACGGGCGCGGCCGGACCGAGCTTGGTCTGCGCCTGGAGGCTCCGTGCTGAGGACAGCAGACAGGCGATCAGAATCGCCGCAATGGTAAGACCGCTCTTGCACCCTGGGAACTTTGCTGTTGCGTGGATGTCCGCTGTCGAACCCGTCTCAATCATCATCTTCATGCTGTGCATTGTTCTCCAAATTCGGGTGCGGCCCGGGCGCGCGCTTGCTCGCCGGGCCTGAGACTTTCCTGCGGACCTGTCACGGCCCATGCTTCAGACCATTTCGAATCGCAAGGCGTCTTCATCCAAGATATAACGTTCCGGAGATATTCGGGCTGACCTGCGGGAATGGAATGCTGCGAAAGGGCTTACGGCCCCTGCTCGAGCGAGAGCGACGCGAAGCCCTGAGTGCCTGTCGCGATAGCGAGATTGGTCACCTCGGCCACGCCTGCAATCTGCATGGGAACGACGCTGACCAGCCCGTCCGCGCCGGAGATTGCCGCCGTGTTGGAGGCGCCAAGCACAGGCGCGACCGGGCAGCGATCGCGGTCGGGGCATGGCATCTCCGCGGCATTCACCGTCTGGTGCACGGCGACTGGAGCGCCTGCGACCGGATCACCGTCCGGGGTTGTGACACGCAGTACGACTGGCGCGAAGGTTCCGGACAGCGCCACGGACTGCCCCGCACCGCTGACGATGGCGAGCCGCCAATCCGATGGGGCCGATCCGATGGCCGCGAAGCTCGCGCAGGCAGTCGTCCATGCGCAGGCCTGACCGGTCGCCTCTGCTCCTGCGGCAAGAGGGCCGATGGCTGTGGCAGTCTGGGTAATTCCGAGGGAGTTGGTCGTCGAGATCGTGGGTGTGGGCGATAGTGTCATTGCACCCGAAGCTGTCCACTGCACCGCCGTGCCCGCCGACGGGACGCCGTTTTCGGTCACGGACACCTGGGGAGTCCAGGTGACCGCCGCTTCCGCGGCAACGTACTCGACTGGGCGCAGTGGGGTTACGCCGCGAGCGGTTGCGCTGAAGGTTGCAGTCTGAACTGCACCGACCGCTGAGGCCCGCACCGTGATGTTTCCAAAAGCGGTTGGCGTTACGCGGGACGAAGCCAGCCCGCTTGCGTCCGTCATTACGACACAGAGCGTGGCGGAACATCCCGCAAACTTTGCGCTGCCGGAGTTCACCGAGAATGTCACCGGCAATCCGGCCACCGGAGTCACACCGTCGCCCAGAAACATTCGTACCGCGAACGCCACCGCCGCGGGCATTCCCACGGCGACGTTGCCGGATGGCGCGGACACCAGGGTCATGCTGTCCGGCGCGACGTTGGCGTAAGTGAGTACGCCCGTCATCACGGTCGACCCATGGGTTGAGGAATCGACGACCGCAACATCGACTGGAGCGGTGGGACTCGCAGCGGGCGGCGCGACGGCAACGATTGCCGTTGCGGTCCAACTGGTCACGACCGCCGGCGCGCCATTGACGGTGACCACATTTCCGGCGCGGAAGCCCATGCCGGAGATGACGATCTGTCCGCCGTTAAGGCTGAGGGCCGCGGGCTGGATGGAGTCGGCGTAGAGCAGCCGCGCGTCGTAGGCGAAGTCCGGACGGCCTCCGCCGCGTGCATCCGCGATAACGAACCGGAGAGCCTGCATTCGCGTTGCGGCAATGCCGGCCGCTGTCATGCCGAGCGACACGGAATTGAATGCGGAGGGAGTCGCTGCGATGGTGGGCAGTGTCCCGGTGCTGTCGGTCGCGGCCCACACGCCGATGAGCGGCATTGCCTTCGCCGTAGTGGCGAAGCCGCTTTCATCCACTGCCGTCACCTCCAGCGTTGCGGTGCGTCCGCCTTGAAGGGTGAAACTCGACCACGCGGCGTGGTTGTGCGCGCATAGCACTCCGCTCCACCAACCGCTGGTTGCGGCCGGTTGAGGCGCGGACTCCACGCCATCGCTGCCGGTGCTGCAGTTGCTGGCCGCGTCGCCGGGAGCGAAGTTCGTCACAACGGAACTCCACGGATACAAGAGGACGTCGAACGGTCCGTCGGTGAGTTTGCTTGTGGCGCCTCCCGACGGAGCGATGGCCTGCGCGACGGTTGGCCCCACCGAATACCGGCCGGCGTACAGCGGATTGATTGCTTCGGTCGTCACCACGCCCATCATGGGGCCATTGAACGAGCCCGGGGGGTCGAGGTTGGGAATCCAGCCAAAATTGTAGAAGCCTTCCAACTGACCGTCGGTGGAACCCATGCTCACGGAGATTCCGGAGGCCGCACCGGCTACCGGATTGCCGGCATTCTGCTGATACAAATATCCGCTAACGGAAGACACGTCGTACCAGGTTTCCGCGGTTGACGAGCCTCCCTGCCTGCGCTGGATCACGACATTGACGCCCTGCATCCCCTGGCCGGTGGGAAAGGCGATTGTGCCCTTTCCCTGACTCGCCTGTCGATAGCTCCAGATCTTGCCCGGCGCGGGCGGCGTGGTGGGGAAGGAATACCACGCCATCATCGGGTAGAGGGATGTGATTGCGGAGACATCGTCGTCGCGCAGCGTGAACGGTTGGGGCAGACACTGGTAGGTGTATGGGCCGCACACGATGTCGATCGGGTGCATGATTGGCCAGTGCATAGCCTGGACGTAAGTCGGCTGCGGAGTGCGCGTGAAGACGTTGTCGTTGGTCTGCGACCAGCCGACGCCAAGGATGCGGCCGAATGCACGCTCGAGCTGGTACTGCATCTGGAGTTGCTGCTCTGGCGCTGGGCCGGTGCAGCGCCCGTTCAGCACCAGGATGGCGTGCTGAATGGAGCCTGCCGGGTCGATCCCGTCGACGCTTTCGGTCACGCCATTCTGGCGGCACTCGCCCGGACTGCTGGCGCCGGAGCCAAGCAGCATGTCGGTGACGGAGCCGTCGCTGTCGTAGATGACTGCGATCTGTTTGACGGCATAGTTGCTGCTCTCGACGTCTGCGGGAAAGACCGGGCCGTCGCCGCCGAGGTAGGAGTTGGCCGCGCTCACATGCTGGTTCAGCGCGCCACCGCGTGCGATCGTGATGCCCGCGGTGGGGACGTTCCACACGCCGGACGCCGCGGCAACCATGGCATCGGCGGCGGCGTGGTTGACGGACGCGCTCAGGTCGCCGGGGTCGGTGAAGTAGAGCGGCTGCCACGTATACCAGCCCACGGGAACGCCGCTCGGCCCGGTGAAGTATGGAGGGCCGGTCACCCAGCGCGGGCCGCTTGCGATCGCAGAGATTGCGCTCAGCAGGAGCCCAGTCAGGAGACCAATCGAGAGGAGTCGTGAGATTCGCGGCTGCGCGCCTTTTCGGGTCATCTTCGCTTCAGCGCGTGCCATGATCGCTCTTTTCCCAGGCTCGCAGAAGGCCGATCGTTGCGGTGTACGAGGCGGACGGCGGAGTTGGCTCTGCCGTTGCCGCCAGCGCCATGGGCGCAGCGGATTCATCGGGGTTCGGCGACGGTGCTTCTGGCGCGATCGAGGAACTTCGCGTCACGGTATATGCGCGGACGGCGACGGGCACCAGAGGCGGCCGCGCCACCGATTCGGGGCGGTACGACACGGGACGGGCGACACGGGTTCCGATCCAGCGAAGATCCACCTCGCGAGTGTCGGTAGTCTCTGACTCTCGCGAAAGCGCCTGTGGCGGCTGGGCGGTGCCACGGATGGGAATGGCTCCGTCCATCCCGCCAACGGGAGAACTCAGCCCCGATGGGCCGGGTGCATGGAGCAGCATCAGATAACGCTGACCTGGGATGAGCGCGCCTCCGGCCTGCCACAAGCCTGCCCATTCGCGCAGGGTGTAGATGCCGCCGCTCACGCCGCGGATGGCATCGTCTATGGCGAAGTCAATTTCGACGAAGCGTGTCGCGCGCGAGTGGCCATCGCTTTGTCGAACCGCGATGACCTGGCCGGCGAAGACGATGGCAGCCTGCTGCGACATCGCGTGGAGCGCGTCTAGTGTGGTTTCGGGCGGCTGCAGCGTCTGTGAATTGCCGCGGCTAACGTATATAGCCAACGCGAGCGCACAAGCGGTCCAGATTGCCTTTTGCGATCGCATCTCAACCTCCGGCGTCTTCCTGATCTTCGTCAGGGACGGCTGGAGGGTTTATCTTTGTCTCGTTTCAGGACACACATACCCGCGAATTCGCAGGAAGAATCCGCGCCGCCAGGGAATCAGATCTCAGGGTAGAAGTCGAAGAATGCGTCGATGCTGTGCCGCAGTTGTGCCTCGATCTCTTCGCGGCTGCCTTCCA